>JBEBWN010000001.1:0-50256 GCA_040392235.1 Taibaiella helva
GGTGTATTTATATGCGTCTCTTTCGTCTGCTTTCTTTAAGCGCCTCGTTATGCGAATCGGGCGTTATATAATCGCGGCCGCCCACCTGTAGTGTCTTGATCTTACCCCTACTTTTATAACGGGCATAGGTACGCGGACTAATACGCAACAGTTCCATTACTTCATGCTTGTCGTACAGCCCGTTGAATACGGCAACCGGCGCGTTGCCTTGCGGGCAGGATGATGGAGGAATAACCGGTTCGGTAAGCCGGTCCGGTATAGACCGGAAGAGCAGCCAGGGCAGTTTTTCGACAGTAGCGCTCCAGAACTGTTGGGTACACGGTAGACTACGAGCTCGTTTTCGCAACCAAAAGCAGGACGGGAAGGGATCCTCTTCCAAATTTTGGTGAAATTGAGGAGTGGGTAGCACCTCTCACGAGTCCTTTCACGGTACTTCGACGTGATGTCACGGGAGTGTGACGTCGTATCCATTTTTAAAAAGCAGTTGCTCCAGCTGAGTTTTTGAGCAAGCCCTAAATAGTACAAGGATAGTGCCGTGTCAAGCACACTTTTTCGCCCCACTATTTCATAGCCTATTGACCATCAACCTTATTGAATCTTTTGGTTTCGCCTTTTCCTATTTGACGTAGCATTAAAGGTAGGCTGCAGTATAGCTGCCCTTTACCTTTTTCAGTCCTTCCGGAATACCACTGTATAACAGGTTGCCACCGGCCTGCCCGCCTTCGGGACCAATATCGATAATCCAATCCGCATTACGGATAACATCGGTATTGTGCTCGATTACGATAATGGAATGGCCATGGGCAATCAGTTCATTGAAGGAACGCAATAACTTGTTGATATCGTGAAAATGGAGGCCGGTTGTAGGCTCGTCAAATATGAAGAGGATTTTCTCTTTAGTTATTCCCCTGCCCAGGAAGGAAGCCAGCTTAACCCGTTGTGCTTCACCTCCGCTTAAAGTATTGCTCGATTGTCCCAGTTTAATATACCCCAGCCCTACATCGCTTAACGGCTGTAATTTTTGCACAAGGCTTTTCTCATCTTTAAAAAAAGCGATCGACTCGTCAACACTCATTTCCAGCACATCATGTATATTTTTCTCCCGGTAGGTTACTTCCAGTACTTCTTCTTTAAAACGCTTTCCCTTGCAGCTCTCGCATAGCAAATGTACATCTGCCAGGAACTGCATCTCCACAATCACCTCACCTTCTCCTTTACAGGTATCACAGCGCCCTCCGTCTACGTTGAAAGAAAAATGCTTGGGCTGGAAACCGCGTATCCGGGCCATTTGCTGCCGGGCATAGAGATTACGTATTTCATCATATGCCTTTACATAGGTCACCGGGTTACTCCTGGAGGATTTGCCAATAGGGTTTTGGTCTACCAGCTCAACCGCAGCAATACGGTCCAGGGCGCCCTTGAGAGCACGGTGTGCACCCGGTCGCTCCACAGTTTCACCTAGTTGCCTCATTAAAGCAGGATACAATGTTTGTTTCACCAGGGTTGTTTTCCCCGAGCCACTGACTCCCGTAACCACACAAAGCATATTCAGAGGGAAAGCTACATCAATATCTTTCAGATTATGCTGCCGGCAACCTTCTATTTCGATAAAGTCGATAGCTGTTTTTGCCGGCCTTTTTACTTTACCACCAGCAATAACGCTTAAAGCCCCGGACAAATACTGCCCGGTCAGACTTTGCGGCGTATCCAGAATTTGCCGGTAGGTACCCGTAGCCACAACTTCTCCCCCAAGGTGAGCTGCCAGCGGCCCCATATCAATAATATAGTCAGCTTCCTCCATCATCATCTCATCATGCTCCACAACAACCACCGTATTGTTAAGATCTCTCAGATTTTTTAAGACTTTGATCAACCGCGCCGTATCCCGTGGGTGTAGCCCAATACTGGGCTCATCCAATATATAGAGCGCATCTGTAAGATTGCTGCCCAAGAACTTAGTCAATTGTATCCGCTGACTCTCTCCTCCCGAAAGGGAATTAGCCAACCGGTTTAGCGTAAGGTAAGACAACCCGACATCCAACAGGGTTTTCAGTCGCTGCTTGATTTCTATCAGTATACGTGTTGCCACCGTTTCGTCATGCGCGCTTAACCGAAGCTGATCAAACCATTGGGCCAACCGGTCAACAGGCCATTCGCTCAGTTCGCCGATATGTGCATGATTTACTTTAACATATAAAGCATCGGGCCGTAACCGGGAACCCTGGCAGGTTGGACACTGGGTACGTCCCCGGTAACGTGCCTGCATTACCCGATATTGAATTTTATATAGATTTTCCTCGACCATTTTGAAAAAGTCGTTGATCCAGCGCTGCAACACAATCTCCTGCTCCCGGCTAAGCTCCTGGACAGACTTATGAATAGGAAATCCTTTCTTCCCTTCCGAACGGATAAATGCTTCCTTCCACTCTGACATTTTTTCTCCTTTCCAGCAAACTACGGCGTCCTCATAAACGCTCAATTGACGATCTGGGATAACGAGATCCTGGTCAATACCCAGGATTTGTCCGAAACCCTCACAAACGGGGCAGGCGCCGTAAGGATTATTATAGGAAAAGAAATTGGGCGTAGGCTCTTCGAAGGTCATACCGTCTGCCTCAAAACGATTATTAAACGTATGCAGCTTCTTGCCGGCAGTCTCAAGTATACACTCCCCTTCGCTTTCGTAGAAGGCCGTCTGCACACTATCTGCTGTACGATGACGATCATCCTCGTCCCACTCCTCTTTGGTCACCAACCGGTCGATCAACAGATATACTTTTGCCTTAGCCGGGGGAGTCGCTACAGTACCTTCCAGAACGTCTTCGATCCGGACAACCTGTCCTTCCGCATTTTTGGCCGGCAGGACATAAACACGGGAAAAACCTTTTTGCAACAGGACATTCATTTCTTCCGAAACATTGCGCCCGCTTAAGGTCCGGAAAGGTACCAGGATCTGCACTTTCGTATCTGCGGGTAATCCGAATATGAAATCGACGACATCAGTGACATCATCCTTCTTCACTTCCTTACCGGAAACCGGCGAAAATGTTTTCCCGATGCGGGCATATAACAGCCGGAGATAATCCTGTAACTCGGTCATTGACCCTACCGTAGATCTGGGTGTCCGGGTGGTCACCTTCTGCTCGATAGCGATTGCCGGGCAAATTCCCTTGATAAAATCAACATCAGGCTTATCCATGCGCATCAGGAATTGACGTGCATAGGCACTCAGGCTCTCCGCATAACGGCGCTGCCCCTCTGCGAACAAGGTATCCATTGTCAACGAAGATTTTCCAGAGCCGGAAACTCCGGTTACGACAACGAATTTGTTTCGGGGAATACTAACAGTAACATTCTTCAGGTTATGCATTCTAGCCCCCTGGATCACGATGGCATCCTGGTCTGATGGGTTTGAAATTCTGGGTGTTTTCTTTTTCGGCGGAATGGTTGCAGCTGGCATATCGTTCAATCTGGAATTTAAGCGCCGGAAGGGCATGCATATATACTAATTTAAATATCAGCATAGTGCATACAACAAAATGCCGGTCATTCTTTTTGACGACCGGCACTGTTCCGACCCGGATGTAAAGTTAAATCATTTCAGGAAGAGGCACCTGTATTTCAGGAACGCCTTCCTGTTAAAATCAGGATTCGTTTAGTAGTGCCTCGAAAGCTGCTTCTGATAAAATTTGTATTGTACCTATTTTCTTGGCCTTTTCCAGTTTGGAACCCGCGTCCTCGCCTACGATTAAAAAATCCAGCTTGCTGCTTACACCGGTTAGGATTTTTCCTCCCTGGCTTTCAACTATAGCCTCAGCCTCACTGCGTTTAAAATGTGACAGAGTACCAGTAAAGAGGAAGGTCTTGCCCTCCCAGGAACCATCGCCGTTCTTTGCAGAAGTATGACCCAACATATTTAAACCCAGGGCTTCCAACTCATCAACAAGATGTATATTTTCCTGGTTCTGAAAGAACTGCCTGACGGACCCCGCCACTTTCGGACCAATATCTTCCAGGGTACACAACTGCTCCTCCGTCCACTGCGCTAACTCCTTTAAGTGCGTAACAGCATGCGCCAGTGTTTTCGCCGTTGTTTCGCCCACATAACGAATGCCCAATGCAAAAATCAGGCGGTTCAATGGCTGGTTTTTCGATTTTTCGATCGACAATCGTAGATTGTCCACAGACTTTTCTCCGAATTTTTCTAAGCCATGGAGCTTTCCGTAGTCCATTTTATAAATTCCTGCAATATCTTTCACAATACCCTGATCGTAAAACCGGCGTATAATGGAGTCGCCCATGTTACGGATATCCATAGCATCTTTCGAAGCAAAATGTATAATGCGTTCTACAACCTGCGCCGGGCATTGTACGCTGGTACAACGCCATGCAGCTTCTCCTTCCTGTTTAAAAAGCGGCTCATGGCAAACCGGACAGGACTTTGGAAAAATTATAGCTTCTTCAGTTCCGTTACGCAATTCCGGGCTGGGTTTTACAATGTAGGGAATCACATCTCCGGCCCGTTCGACCAGGACGGTATCGCCTATTCTCAGATCTTTTTCCCGGATCACATCCTCGTTAAACAGAGATACGCTGCCCACCACAACACCGCCTATAGGTACCGGTTCTATTTTTGCAACCGGGGTAATATTACCGGTTCTGCCTACCTGGAATTCCACGCGCAGCAATTTACTCGTCGCCTGCCGGGCTTTAAATTTATAAGCTATTGCCCAGCGCGGGTGATGGGTGGTCATACCCAGGCGGTCCTGAATATCCAGTTCATTTACCTTTACAACCATGCCATCTACTTCAAAAGGAAGATCATCCCTACGCTGCTCAAAATCGATACAATAGGCTATAACCTCTTCTATAGTTTGGCATAACCTCATATTATGTACGGGGGTATTAAATCCCATGCTATATAACCATTCCAATGTTTGATAATGTGTCTGCAATACAGCCGGCTCCGGTTGTTCATCCTGCACGGTATGGTAGCTTACGTTATACAGGACGGCCGTTAATCCACGCTTGGCTACTTCCCGGGTATCCAACATTCTTAGACTGCCGGACGCCGCATTGCGGGGATTGGCTAAAGGAGGCAACCCCTCGGCTATACGCCGTTCATTAAACTTTTTAAAAGTCTCTTTCTGGATCATTACTTCTCCACGGATTTCGATCGTCTGTATTTTTTGCCCCGACAGCGGAGCCGACAAAGGAATAGATTTTATTTGCCTGATATTAGGTGTAATATCTTCGCCCTGTATACCATCGCCGCGGGTGGCTCCCCTCGCCAATCGGTCATTGTCGAATATCAGCGATATACCTGCTCCGTCATACTTAGGTTCAACTGTATAGGTAATCTGCTCTGTACGGGCTCCTTCCCTGCACCTGCGGTCCCACTCCATCAGGTCTGCAGCATTATAAGAGTTTTCCAGGCTAAGCATGGGCACCAAATGCGGCACCGTTGCAAACTGTTCGCTGATACCGGAAGCAATCCGTTGCGTGGGTGAATCGGGCGTAACCCATTCGGGGTGCGCTGCCTCCAACTCTTTCAATTGCCGGAATAAAGCATCGTATTCCGCATCAGCCAGTACAGGGTTGTCCTGTACATAATATTTCCAATCGTTATAATGAATCACACTGTGCAGGCGTTCTATCCTGCTGCCGGCATCTTCCTCCGGAAACTGCTGTAGCAGTTCTTTTGCCCATAAGGCAAGACGGTATTCATCTTCGGGTTGATACATGAATCTTACTTTCTAAAATTAAAACACAAAGAAATGTCTTTTTTCGCAAGTACATTACTGCCATTTATTCCGGTCAACCCCTAAACCGTTGCCATAAGGCTTGCTATGCACAAAACCCATAGCCGATATACCCGCCCGCTGTTCAGGATGACAGCAACCGTAGTTCCATAGCTTTCTTCACCAGGCCTGCGGTATTTTTCACCTCAAGTTTATGTAACAGACTTAAACGATGGCATTCGACCGTACGAATGCTCACATGTAACTTATCTGCGATATCCTGATTTTTATATTCTTCAATAATAAGCTGTAACACCTCCCTTTCCCGACGGGTCAATAAGGAGGTCGATTGTTCTTTTTGCTTTTTCTTTTTGAAAATATTGCTCAGCAACTGCTTTTGCAAAGCCTCGTCAATAAATGCTTCACGATAATAAGCCTGCTCTACCGCTTTTAACAGGCGTTCGTGATCAGTATTGCTTTTTAGCAAGTAACCAACACAGCCGATCTCCATCATTTCTTCAATATGATGGGTAGCTTCCAGGCTGGTTAATACAATGATCCGGATAGCAGGATGCTCCTTCAATACTTTTTCAGCCAGGTCTTTACCCAATATATCAGGCAACTGCATGTCCAGGATCAGCACATCTGGCGCCTCCTCTTTTATACCTTCCAGCAGGGACTTGCCGTCGGTAAAAACACCGCTGACCTGTATCCCCTCGCGGGATTCCAAAACCGTTTTAAGTCCGGTTACCACCATAGGATGATCATCTGTTATGGCCACTTTTATCTGCATAAGGGTGCTCGTCTTTAAAATTACTTGTCAATGGTATTTCAATATATACGGTAGTGCCGCGCGTAAGGTCCGATAATAATTCCATATGCCCGCTCATAGCTTGTATACGGTCCTCTATATTTCTTAAACCGGTACCAGTAGTGCTGCCACCGGTGTCAAATCCATTACCGTCGTCCTCTACCGTTATTTCTATGAGTTGTTCAAAAAAATTGACCTGCACCAGCAGGGTATGAGCCGCTGCATATTTTAGCGCATTTTGCACCAGTTCCTGTACTATTCTGTATAACGACAATTCGAGGGTCTTATCGAGTGTGGAATAACCCGTGGTCATAAAATGTATACGGGTTGCGTTCTCGTTATCCATTTTACTGCAAAAATCGCTTAGGGCGCCGATAAGCCCCCCCTTGGCAACTGCTTCGGGCATTAGGTTATGCGCCGTTTTCCGTAAATCTCTCATCGTTTCGTCCAGGTAACGATAGCTTTGTTCGAAAGCGGAACGGTTGAATACGCTATTGTCAACCAAGAAGGAACTGAATCGTACTCTCACCGCTGTTAACTGGCTGATGATACCGTCATGCAGCTCTTTACCAATACGGCTTCTTTCTTTTTCCTCACCCTCCAGCATAGCTTTAAATATGCCAATTTCCCGGTCTTTTTCCAGATTACTTTCCGTAATTTTTCGCACTTTGACCTTCTGGCGTATCACCAAGAACAATACAATTGTAACAAATGCAACAAGCAATAGTACCGCAGCCATCCAAAAGTTCTTGCGCTGTATGGTCTGTTCCTTCTGGCTTAGTTGCAAAGATTGCAAGGCCAGCTCGCGGTCCTTTTCTGCCGTTCGGTAACGGGTTTCCAGTTCATTTATATTTCGGTGACTTTCTTTGTTGAGTATGGAATCATACAATTCATGCGCACGCGCCAGATCACGGTAGGCCTCAGGGTAATTATGGTTATTCCTGTAGTATCCGGCCCAAGCCATCAGGCATTTATATTGCATAGCCAGATCCAATCGTGTTAAAGCCAAAGACCTGCCCTCGGATAAATAATATACCGCCCGCTCCATATCACCCTGTTCTACACACAGCTCGCCCAGTGAAAGGTACAAAAAAGTTTTCAGCCGGTAATCCGCTATGTGATTCCGGCTGGCAATGGCCCTAGCACTATCAAAGCATGCAAAAGCTTCCTTATTCTGTTTGACAGTACGGTGTAGGGTACCTCTTGCTGTCCAGGCATATATCTGCGCACTCCTGTCACTGTACTGCATACTTAAGCGCACCGCCTTATCATTGTACAAAATGGCTTTCTGTTTTTCTCCTAGCTCTTTATAGCAATTAACGAGGCTATTATACACAGCCAGCAACAAAGCCGTATCTTTTAAATACCCGGCCAATTGTTCTGCCTGCATCAGATATTCCCGCGATTTATCTTTTTCTCCTACTGTCCGCAGAACGCTGCCCACATTACTAAACAAAGCGGCTTTAGAACCACTATCCAGGCATTGATTACGTAACGCCGTGTCCAGCAAAGCATAGCCCCTGGAAAAATTACCCTCAAGAATATCTAACTTAGCCAGGTTAATATACAAGGACACCAGTAATTTTTTCTTTTCGGGGTAATCGGGCGCATGTAATACCTGCTCCAATAAGATCCGGCTTTTCACATAATCACCTTTACCTATATACAGCACACTGATACCCACTTGAACAAGATGCGTCCCATACAGGAAGCGATTGTGATGCGCCGCTGTATACACTTGCCGGTAAAGCAACATAGCGCTGTCGGGATCTGTAGTCCGCAACTGTCCAGCCCGCCTTATTTTCCCCGGCAGGGTACTGTCTTTTTCTAAACGATAGGCCAAAGCCTTACCGGGCTCAACCTGGCCCGAAACAAAGCTTCCCCATATCGACAGGTAAAGTAATATCGCATAGAATTTTATAAAGCTGGTTTTATACAGGACAAACATTGCCTATTTCTTTATTGCACTAAATCACCTGAAGTTACAGCTATAAAAATACGCATTAACCCAAACAAAAAACGTATACGCCCTATTTACTTTGCTATGAAGAGACCTTTTTCCCCTTAACTGCATCTACTATTAAGCCCTTTCGCCAAGCGATAATGCGTGTAAAATTAAATATGCACTACTTTTAATATAAGTAAAATATACAAATCAATGATCTGCATCCTGCTTGTAATAAACTGAAGCATTTCATTAGTTGACCTACCGATTGGGCACAGGCATCCCAATCTGCCCCAGCTGCATCTTGTCTATCATAAGAAATCTACGCCTATCAAGCCCTTTTCTTCTCAATAGGCCAGTGCATTTTTCTACTGCCTATTCCCTGCTTCGCTGAACTTCTAAAAAGACTATGTGGCCATTCCTTCTTGAGGCAAGGGCACTTCTATATAAACTGTCGTTCCTTGTTTATGATCCGACAATATTTCCACATGCCCCTTCATAGCATGGATACGCTCCAATACGTTATGCAGCCCTACCCCTTTTGCCTGGCTCAAGTTAAAGCCACACCCGTCGTCTTCCACCGTAATTTCAATTAGATGAAGATGAAAATTAACTTGTACCAATAAAGTGGACGCAAAAGCATGCTTCAACGCATTCTGCACCAATTCCTGTACAATGCGGTACAAGGACAATTCCGACACTTTATCGAGCGCTGCATTACCATTAGTCAAAAAATGCACATTCACAGAATGCTCACCGTCCATTTTGCTGCAAAAGTCGCTCAAGGCCTTAACCAGTCCGCCCTTCCACACCGTTTCTGGCATCAGGTTATGGGCAGTCATCCGCAGATCACGCATAGTTTCTTCCAGATAACGATATCCTTGTTCAAAGGATGCGCGGTCGAAGCGGCTGCCAGGTATTAGGAAGGAGCTGAAACGCATTTTCACCATAGTAAGCTGACTAATGATACCATCATGCAACTCGCGCGCCATTCTGCCCCGTTCCTTTTCTTCACCTTCCAGTATAGCCTTAAATACACTGATCTGCCTGTCTTTGGCAAAGTTGCTTCGCTTTACTTTGCCCAGTTTGTTTTTGTGGCGTTGGACAACAATAGCCACCAGTATAGTACAAGCAAACAGTAACAAGGCAGCGTATATAAAAAAGTTCTTCCGTTGTATCACACGCTCCTTTTCACTAAGTTGAAGTGACTGCCTTACCAACGCCCTGTCCTTTTCTGCGGTGCGGTATCTCGTTTCTATTTCATTAATACTTTTATGCTTTTCTTTATTCAATATAGTATCGTAGAGCTGATGGGCCAGGAACAAGTCATCGTAGGCCTGCCGGTATGCCCCTACAGACCGGTAGTACTGCGACCATTCCCTAAATGCCTGGTATTGCATACTTAGATCGTCACCAGCCAGGGCCAGACTGCGGCCAGTATACAGATATTGCCGGGCTTTAGTGAAAATACCTTTTCTGCGATACAATTCGCCCAGGGAAAGATAGAGGTAGGTACGCAGACGGTATTCGTCAATACCATTCTGAATAGATAAATCGATGGCTTTATTAAACAAGACCAGAGCGCTGTCGTAGTGCTCCAAGGAATGATGTAAGGATCCCCTTATCGTCAAAGCATGGATATAGCCTCGCTTGTCCTCTATTTTCAGATTCAGCGCAAGCGCCTTGTTGCTATAGGCAAGCGCCTGATCCAACTCACGGATGTCTTTGTAAAAATTGACCAAGTTGCTGTATATTGTAGCCAGGAGAGCCGTATCTTGCATACGGACAGCTACCAGCTCTGCCTCCTTGAGGTACTGCATGGCTTTTGCCGACTCGCCGGATATTTTCAACAATGTACCGGCACTCGTGTACACTGTAGCAAGAGACAGGGAATCCAGGTGACTTCCCTTACGGTTAATGTGGCGTATAGCCGAATCCAACAAGGCGTAGCCCCTAACATACTGCCCCTGGTAAACAGCAACTTTCGCCAGGTTTATGTACAATGCAGACAATAACCTTCCCTTCCGGGGATAGAAGGGACTATACAGTACTTCCTCAAACATGCGCTTACTATGCCGGTAATCACCTTTATCAATGTATAAAATACCTAAGCCAATAAGCGACAAATCAGCACCATACACGAAAGCATTGGTCCTGGACTCTCTGAAGGCCTCCTGGTAGAGCTGCAAAGCTGAGTCCGGATGATTGTTAACGAGCGAACGGGCCAGCTTTATCTTTTTCATAATAGCCGTGGTATCCCGGCCCAATAAATAATCAATGGATATCTTTGGCTCAACCGGGATAGTCGTTTCCTGGGCAGCAGTGTATTGCCCGCCAAATAGTAAGAGCCTCAACAGGAGCAAAAAAAGAGAACGGCTCCTCATTACAAGGACAACCGGCGCCATGCGCCCTTTGTTCCGGTTAAATACTCTGTCCTTTTTCACCTGGTTGCATTACAGAATAATACTGAGAACGGAGGAATTATACATTCCTACCTCCCCAAAATTTACCGGATAAAACTACAGATTAAATACGGGTAAAAAAAAATGCCGTGTGAACCGGCATAAACAGTTGCTATTTTTGTTATTTATGGCGGGACAGACCGGTTGCGGTATTAACGCAATACGGTTACATTACCCTGGTAACGTTCTCTTTTCCCTCCCGTTTCTAAATCGACCAGATAGGTGTACACGCCTTCGGGTAAAGCACTGCCTCCATATTGTCCGTCCCAGCCCCGGCCGTCGGTATGATTTGTTTCGAAAACCACGTTACCCCAGCGATCCAACACCTGCATGCGAAAAGAAGTAACCTGCTTAGCCAATAGTTGACGGGGAAAGAAGTAGTCGTTGATACCATCGCCATTAGGGGTGAAGGCGTTGGGCATATCTATATGGCAGCCCGGGATAACAGCAACCGATTCACTATTATGGCAGCCCAGGAAGCCGGATACCATGGTCAGGGTATATACTCCCGGATGTACAGCTCTAAACACCTCAGTAGTATCTCCCGTATTCCAGAAGCTGTAAAAACTTTCCCCGGATGCAGATCCATTTGCCCGGTTACGCAGATCGATAGGCACACCTCTCCAGCACAAAACGGAGTCTACACCGAGATTCACTACAGGCAAGCTCTGTACATATACTCTTGCCTTTGCCGAGGTATCAGGACAAGCCCGAAAACGGGTTAACAATTGTACACGGATCAGCCCGCCGCTTTCAAATGCATGTCGGATGCCCTGGACACCATCAACACTGATAAACATATCATCTCCGAAATGCCAAAGCCGCGAAACAATTGCCGGGTGATCTGCCGGTGCAGAAAAAAATACACTTTCCCCGGCACAAATGCTATCCTTATCCGCTCTGAAGTTAGAGGCCATTCGCGGATCAACCACAACCTCCATGGTCAGGGTATCGGTGCAAACGGCACCTTGCCCCCTCAATTGCACTGTATAAGCCCCACTGTCCTGATAAACATGTCGCGGATCGCGCAACGCAGATACAGAATGGTCACCAAAATCCCATGAAAATCGAGCATAGTCCGGATCGGAAGTATTTTTAAATACAAGTTCCGCTCCCTGACAAGTAATACTATCGGTTGTAAATGACAATTTATGCATTTCAGACCGAATCTCCAACACTAAAGTAGTATCACACTCTGCAGTGCTAACGCTTAGCATATAGTTTCCCGGGGGAACATTTATCAGTGAATCAGTATCGGATAATAAATTATGGTCTTTATCGTACCAGCGGTAGCGATACATCACCGTATCGTCATCGTAAGTGCTGGCCCAGGCTGCTCCATTTGCCTGGCTGCCGCAACTGTTGCGGGTATCTATATGCGGCAATACCCCGTTGGAGAAAGACACTCTAAAACTATCGGCGTGCCAGGTACAAGGCGCCGTATAATATCTGGCCCAATACACGCCAGGCCGCTCTACTTTAAGCTCGGTTCCACGAGCGCCAGTATTCCATTCATAATCCCAACCGTCTTGGTGGCTGATTTCCAACCGCTCAAAAGAGGCAAAGCATGCCGCTTCAACCTCGTATGCTGCCTTAGCGGTATCCTTTTTCATAGCGGCCACGGCATTCGTAAAGGCAAAACTTACACCTGTTCCCGGCGCCAGTAAAAAACCACCGGGATTGTACCGGCATGCAGGCATCTGCAAATTGGGCTCATTAATTACATTTAGGGCGTTTTGGCGGCTGCTACCATACACCCTGCCATCCGGGCCCAGTTTAAAGGACCAGTTGTCCGGGTTATTCAAAGGTTTGCGCGAAGCCGTCATCGTAGCCGAGTCGCCAGAACTAAGGTCATATTGAAAGGAATACGGCACACCGACAACCACGGGGCCAAAGGATACGTATAATTTAGAATTATCAGGAGAAAAACAGGTATTATAAGCCCACACTACGGCCGAATAAGCTGGCGCCAGCGCCAGCCGCCCTACGGCCCTTCCGGTAACCGGATCAAAATCATAGATACCCACGCCCCAACGTGCAATAGCCAGTGTACGCCGGTCGGACGAAGCCACAATATTACCGAACGCAGCATTCTGGTTAACGTCCAGAAGCGGAGAAAGCACGGGAACCGGGCTGATGCCATTATCATCTATACTATACGCCTTCAGTTCGTTCTTTACCCTGTTAATGGCCAGGAGCCAAACGTTACAGCGATCGCCCACCACCGCAGTCAGGGCTTCGGTATGTCCCTTATCTACCAGGATACTTTTCCGGACCGGATCAATATCCCCCAGCCCGCCATTCCGGTCCATGTCTACAACACTGTAATACATCCGCCCCAGGCCATTATCTGTAATGCCCAGTTCTACACAGGTCATAGAAAACACGTAGTATTTCCTTCCGTCTCCGGGCATAGGCACAATTAATGCACCTTGGGTAGTACTTGAGGCATAATCGGGCGGCTGCCCCCCGGGCAAGGGTAAAGGAGGAAGAATCGGATCGCTGATAATGCCTTCGCCTCCCGGCATAATATTACCGTTGCCGTCCCAGACTTTATAACCATTCGTATAGAACAATAACCGGCCATTATTATCACAGACAGCAGCATTGCCTTCTCCATATCCGGATATGGCTGTTTTGACCGGCATCGCCATATTATTGAAATCAATACCGGCGTTATCTCCAAATGCCCAAATGTTTTCATATTGTGCATATGTGCCCGTACAGATAAGCCAAAAGAAAAGTAACAAGGAAACATATTTCATAAACAAGACCCGGGATCACGATAATATACTTATTAAAAAATGTTCTGCAACCGTCATTGTCCTACCTTGGACAAGTGCATTGCGTCCACATGGATTAGTGCCTCGGACATAACTCATCACCGGGCTTCAGCGCAGTAAGGCACCCGATACATCAATAATAACTTCTTTAAAATACATATTACCGATATAAGACGGAATATGGATTTTATACCGGGTCGGCTCAACAGTCATTTTTGCCGATACTGTCAGCTGGCCGTCCTTTACAATCAGGCTGCCCGCAGCCGTAACCTCCTGTTGCACACCATGGATCGTTACGATACCTTTTGTTTGAATAGGATAGATTCCATCCTGTTTGAAGTTAAGGGCGGCTTTGTTCGTAATCATTGCCTGATAGGTCACCTTAGGATGCAGGTCGCTTTCCATATAGTATTGATTGAACCGGTCATAAATCAGGTCATTCATTGTTTCTGAAACAAAATTATTGGAGAACCGAAAACTTTTTACAGGAACTTCAAGGTTTAGCCGACCGGTCTCTGTGTCCAGTGACACCTTAACCTCGTTGCTTTGTCCTGTAATGGTTTTGGCCGGAGCTGTAACGGAGAACGATCCACTTCCTTTTTTCATTTCGTAATGCTCCGCATGCAGGGTGAACGATAATAGTAAAAAAAAGGTGAACGCAGTAATCAGTAACTTATTATTTAAAGATAAAGTATGCATAGTTTTTAAATTTTAAGATGGTTAATATCACCCAGCTCAATGTAGTTTTATAAATTTTTCTACCTTAATCAACATCCCGTACTGGTCTGTCACCCGCAGTAAATACACTCCATCTGCCAGGTCATCTACAGAAAGGGTTTGCGCATGCTGCCATTTTCGGACAACAGCGCCCGTTACGCTGACCAGGGTTACGTCTACATCAATGGGAGTATTAACATGAATCACGCTTTGTGCAGGATTGGGATAGATATAGATTTCCCGGGCGGTCTCCCGCTGCGTTATCCCGACATTAGTGACCTGGTAGACTTCGGAGGTGTCCGTACAACCATACTCGTCACTTACGATAACCCGGTAGGCACCGTTTTCAGAAACCACATATATACTATCAGTAGCACCAGGAATCAAGGCTCCATTAAACAACCATTGATAGGTTTTATAAGACTCCGTAGTACCCAACTCAAAAACGTGGACATTAATTACCGGGTTTAGTTCCGGAATGTGAACAGCAAAAGTATCTACACCAAAATGGCAACCATCGTTGTACTGTACCCAATAACGGCCTGATGCCCTGGCTTCTCTGACAGTATCCGTAGTATTATCGTCCCAAAGATATGAGGTGTAGGCTGCAGGAGATTTTAATACAATAGAAGCGCAAACTGTAGTATCCGCCATCAGGCGGAATACGGTATCCATAGGTAAGGGATAAACAACATCTACACCCAACGCCATGTTCCAGCCACCTGTACTGGCTATGTTGAAGCTGTCTATTTCAACATAAGGCTCTGCACGAAAATTACAAGAGCCTCCCTTTTGATCAGGAGCAGCTATGTATTGTAAATTGCTCATAATAATGGTATCTTTCCAACGTCGCATGCCCAGGAATTGGTCGTCGGGATCGTAGGTCTGGACAAGATATTTTGAGGCTCTTACTGCTGGCTGCGTCTGTTCCCGGACATCATATTGCCACAGTACTGTAGGACCTTCTCCTCCGGCCGAATCAGCACTGATACCCTGAACATACAATTTTGAGTTATCGGGTGAAAAACAAGTGCTATACGATGCTATCGAATCGCTCACTTTTATTCCATTACTCAACTGTCCTGTTTCCGGATCGAATTTAGCCAATAACACGCCGCCCAACGAGGGAACCAAGCCTAATGCCATGCAACTCATACTATAACTAGTAATGGCTATCATACTCCTGTCGGGAGATACGGACATGGATCCGAGCTCGAAAGCCGCCATAGCACCGCCCATAGCACTACCAGGTGAAGAGATAACTGGCTCAATCGCAACACCCTCCCGAGTTATATGAAATGCTTTAAAAATGGTATCGTGATGCGGATGTACAAACAACCAGACGTCACAGTTACTTCCCGGCACTACAACCATACTTTCCTGCAAGGGACCTTTGTCTAAGGTAATATTCTTTACGACAACATCGCCCAAACCTCCGTTAAGATTCATATCTACAATAGAATAAGATAGCCCCGACATCGTATCGGTGCTGAAATTGAAATTGCGCAGGGAAAAAAGATAATACTTTCCCGGGCTATCAATAACAGGCACAATGGCGGCACCCTGGTTGGTGCTGGAACTGTAGCCGCTACTTCCCAAAAGGTTACTGCCATTGGGCATGAGCTGAAAGTTCCGATTCCAGCAATACTCGCCGTTAGTACAGAATAAAAGAGCGCCATTGGATGTATCTTATACAGCGGAATAGTGCTCGCCACCCCGTCCAATTGTTGGAAATATGGCTTTAGGCAGCCCACTTGTAAAATCGATGCCGGTACCATAAGGATAGGGTTCCGGAAAAATCCAGTGGCTATTAGCTTTTATAAATTCCGGCCTTTCTGTGAATTGCTGAGCATAGTTCCGGTTGACCAATAAGGATAATACCAGGAGCAGGTATGACCTCAAGCCAATTTTCCGCACACTACCGCTTTGGGAAAAGGATAAACATTTGTTCTTCATCGACAATGTATTTAAATTCAACGATTAAGCCATTCAGGGCCTTTAAGTCACATAAAAATAAGTATAATGCAATATTATTTAAAGTACCAGGGTTAAGCAATAGGGGAACTATTCGATTTTGAAATCGAGTAGTTTGTACATACCTTTATCTGGACGATATGAACATGTTGAAACCGTACAACCACCTTTTACTCCTAACAGGCATTTTATACCTGCTTATTAGCTGTCAACACCGACAGGATGCGAAAAAAGAGGTTGCACCGGCAGGCGATACCCAGAGAGAATACATCCGGCTTTCGACCGGCACATGGCCCGGCAGTAAAGATACCGCAGGCGTTAACATACTTATCCGTAACGGCAATGCGCTATTTCCAGACAGTATCGATAAAGCTATCGGATATTATAAGCAGGCCTTAAGATTGGCTCAACAAACTCATTTCAGAGAAGGTATTGCACTGGCCTCTAACAACCTGGTTTGTTGTTATGAGCAGAAAAAAGAACCGGAACAGGTAATGTTATACCAGGACTGTTTTCGCCAGTCTCTGACTCATATTCCCAGTCCGGTCTTTAACCGTTCCAGCAAGGGACACCGCAAATTATTGTTGGAGAAGTATAATTATTGGGCAAACGACTTATATCAGTCCGGGCACCCGGACTCGGCAGCTAAAATTTACTTCAAAACATTGAAGTTAGCCGGGCGCGACGATTCCGTTACCTACAGCCAACTGGCTACATCCTATATGGGGCTGGGTGCATTAATAAGCCAGGTAAGTTATTGGGAAAGTGCTACTCTTTATTTTAACCATGCCGAACAGCTGGCCCGTAAATATAAAGATACCGGACTCCTGTTAACCGTCGTGACGAACAAGGCCTGCATGTACCAGGATAGAAAGGACTATGAAAAGGCCTTAGCCATCGCTTTACCCGCATTGACAATTGCAGAAAAACATAAATGGTATTATGGTAACCTCACACATACAATCGCCGCCTGCCTTTTAGGGCAGAAAAAACCTGCTGAAGCGCTACCTTATAGTCTTCTGACACTTGAAAAAGCCAAGACCAGCGGCAGCAACGAAAACCTGATCCCGGCATATTATGTATTAGGGTTCAACTATGTTCAGTTAAAACAGTATAAAAAGGCTGAACAGGCCCTACGTAAGGGCCTCACTATCGCAGATAAAACCGGATACCGGCAAAATATTACAAATGCCCTGGGACAGATCAGCGTTGCTTATGCCAGGTTGGGCGATTTTGAAAAAGCTTATTTATACAGATCAGGATACTCCTCATTACGGGACAGTTTATATGGTAAAGAAAATGCAACGCGCATTGCTGAAATCAATGCAAAATACCAGGTAGCGCAAAAGGATAAGCTGCTGGCTAATAAGGATAAGGAACTGGCATTAAAGCGGCTGCAGATAGCCCAGCAACAAAAACGCCAATACCTGTGGATCGGCGGAACATTACTGCTCGTTCTTTCCATTATCGGCATTTTACGTAACCGGCGCAACAAAATAGCGATTGCCAAACTGAAAGCCACCCTAGAAGGAGAAGAGAAGGAGCGTGGCCGCATTGCCCGTGAATTGCATGATGGTATTGTCAGCAGACTGTCTATGGTCAAAATGAATTTCAGCGCTTTGCCACAACAATACCGGGATCTCAATGAGCGCGATGAATTCCGGGATGCCGTTAACCAATTGGAGCAAAGTATTACCGAGTTGCGTACCACCTCGCACAATCTGTTGCCGGAATCCCTGGAACGACTGGGGCTTATCGACTCTTTGCATATTTATTGCGACCGGATCAGCAAAACAACCAGCCTGGACATTGCCTTCCAGGTGGTAGGTACGCTTCCCAGATTAACCGGTGACTTCCAGCTGAATGTCTACCGGATCATCCAGGAGTTCGTTAATAATATTATGAAACATACACAAGCCAGCCATGCGCTGATACAGTTTCATATTGAAGAGAACGAGCTATCCATTACTATCGATGATAACGGTGCCGTAAAGACATCTTCATCAGATCCGGCAGAGTATACCGGAATAGGCTTGTACAATCTGAAGAATCGCATTCAAATGCTGCACGGCAGCCTGGAAATAGAAACCGGCGAGGGCACTTCGGTTTATATAGTGTTTAACCTGCACAAATTTATTCCGAGCCCCTAACTCAAAAAATGCGGTACTCCGGCCTTAAACAATAGGCAGTATATTTGCGCATAAGCGATAAGACCGCGATACAGACAAAACGGAATTTCCATGCCAGACTATATCAGGATAACACTAGCAGACGACCACCCTATAGTGCTCGAAGGGATTGCTAACTTGCTACGTACCAGGAATAATTTTATAGTGGGTGCTGCCTATACTTCAGGAGAGACATTGCTGGAGGGCTTAGCCAAGGATGTGCCCGATGTATTGCTCCTGGATTTTTACTTTCCCGATACAACCGGGCTACAATTAGTTAAAAAAATTACTAAGCTGTATAAGAGTATCCGCATTCTGGTTTTAACCAGCTCTGACAGCTCCTTGGACATTTCTGACATGATGAAGAACGGCTGCTCCGGCTATATTCTGAAAAGTGCGCCCCTGCCCATCCTCATAGAAGCGATAGAAGCAGTGAACAGGGGGGAACAATACCTACAAGCCGGGCTGAAAGAACTACTGCTCAATAATTTGCTTATGCCCTCTCAACGGAAAGAGGTAACGGATATTAAATTCACACAAAGAGAACGCACCATACTCACCCTGTTATCGGAGGGCAAAACCAATAACGAGATAGCGGCACAATTATTTGTCAGTCTTCGGACCATTGAGAACAATCGCTTGGCACTCTACAAAAAGATGGGGGTAAAAAATACAGCAGAGCTGATTAAAAGCGCAATCAAACAAGGACTGCTCCATATTAACTGATGCACTAACCAAAGGTCCCGTGTGCATTCAAAGCAACCCTCTTGACAATGGGAACACTTGATTTTGAAATCGAGTAGTTTGTACAATATGCTGTTGATGCGTTCTAAGCCACCGGAAAATATTTCATAATAGATGCCTGCTTCAAAATATTGATATGCGATACCACCAGGTGATCAACAGCAATTTCAACCGGCGTTGCCTGTCCTAAACGCTAAATGGCTTTTACGACGACCATGGGAACAATAGCAATAAAAAATACTACATTAACCCATGATGGGCTTACTCTCATACTATTGGCTAACTTATATAAACCTTCAACAGCTATTGCGATGCTATAAGGCTGGCGGAGTTTTGGCTTAGGTATTCAAGTGTATGAACTTGGGCATAGGGGTAAAAAAATATCGTTGCCTGCTGACTCAAGGCAACGATATTCAGGTGCTGCTAGTGCAATTGCATTATCGTAGCATAGATATACCTCTTGCCACACCACTGACCAGACGGTCTATATCATCCAGGGTATTATAAACCCCGAATGAAACCCTTACCGTGCCCGGAATAGCGTAGGCCTCCATAACAGGCTGACAGCAATGATGCCCTGTCCGCACGGCTATACCCTGCTTGTCGAGCAGCTCACCCAGATCAAAAGGGTGAATGTCACCTGCCAGGAAGGATAGAGCACCTGCCCGCTCAGGGGGGTGGCCTATTAAACGAACCGAAGGAATGGACGACAATTGCTCTGCCGCGTAGTCCATCAGCTGATGCTCTGCCTCGGCAATGGCGGCCAGGCCCAGGTTGCTGACATAATCTAAAGCCACGCCCAAGCCAATGATGCCTGCTATATCGGGCGTGCCTGCTTCAAACTTAAAGGGTAGGTCAGCCCAGGTTGTTTGGGCAAAAGTTACCTGCCTGATCATCGAACCTCCCGTCTGATAGGGAGGGAGCTCTTCCAGTAAGGCTTCTTTGCCATACAATACCCCTATACCCGTAGGCCCATAGATCTTGTGGCCGGAATAAACAAGAAAATCGACATCGAGGGCTCTGACATCTACAGGCATATGCTGTATGGCTTGCGCCGCATCCAGCAGAACCGGCACATTATTTCTATGTGCAATTTCTATCAGGGACTTCACCGGGTTGACTGTACCCAGGGCGTTAGACACCCAGGTTATAGCCACCAGACGCGTGCGCTCATTGATAAGATTTTCATAAACACCCATTTCCAATTCTCCCGTTTCTGTCAGGGGTATAACACGCAGAATTGCGCCACGATCCTCACAGAGTTGTTGCCAGGGTACGAGATTAGAATGATGTTCCATGGCAGAAATAATAATTTCATCGCCGGGTTGAACAAAACGCTTACCAAAAGAATGTGCCACCAGGTTAATACTTTCGGTTGTGCCACGGGTAAAAATGATTTCCCGTTCTGATTCAGCATTGATAAAATGGGCTGCTATTCTCCGGGCTTCTTCCTGGGCGTCTGTTGCCTTTTGGCTCAGATAATGCACACCTCTATGCACATTGGCATTGCAACTTCTATAATAGTCTTCCAGGGATTTCAGAACAGCGTCGGGCTTTTGGGTTGTCGCACCATTATCAAGATAAACCAACGGATGCCCGTAAACAGTTGTGGACAGTATCGGGAAATCGGCCCTTATCTGCTGAATATTAATTGATTTTGTAGTTAACATCGCCTTATAAGATTTAGCAAATAACAAGATTCAGAGTCCTGTACAAAGTAACCTCCCTCCTGTTATCTGCATAGAACTGCAAAGTTAGGTAAAACAAAAAGGGATTTAGTTATCTTGCGCCACCAAAAAGAATAGTGCTCTTCTGTGCACGGTAACAGTATGCATCAGGTTGGAAATGCATCTTTTCTTACGAATAGCCCCTAAAGCGTATATATATTGTGAAGATACTACAGCTGGTTAACCGGATACCTTACCCTTTAAATGACGGCGGAAGCATTGCTGTCCACTGCAACACTGAAGGCTTTCTTCAGGCAGGGGTGGAATTGAGCATGCTGGCGATGAATACAACCCGACATTGGGTAGATATAAACTCATTACCACCGCTTTATGATCAGCTAAAGCTCTTCAAGAGCGTGAGAGTAGACAACAGAATCAGGATAATTCCCGCATTTCTGAATCTTTTTAAGAAAAGCTCTTACAATATTGACCGCTTTATTTCTGATACATACAAAAATGCACTGATTACCTTGCTACAAGAAGAGCAATTCGATATTATTCAGCTGGAAGGCCTCTATCTGTCTCCTTATTTACCTCTGATCAGGCAGTACAGTAAGGCAGCCATTGCCATGCGACAGCATAATATAGAGTTCCGTATATGGCAGAGGTTGGCACAACAAGCCCAAAATCCACTAAAAAAAGCATATCTGAAGTTACTGGCTAAAAGGCTCCGGCGCTTTGAATTGGAGCGTCTTAAAGATTACGATATTATATTGCCCATTTCGGCAGAAGACGAACAATATTTGAAAAAGCTAGGTTGCCGTACCGCCATGTACCTGCATCCCTTTGGTATTAATATAAGTGACATTCCTTTCGTTCCAGCATATACTCCCCCGCTACATTTATACCATATAGGAGCAATGGATTGGTTACCGAATCAGGAAAGCGTAAATTGGCTACTGGATCACGTAATGCCTATTATCCGGAAGGAATTGCCCGGCATACGGTTGTACCTAGCAGGTCGAAACATGTCGGAAAACCTACTGAAACTAAACCAGCCCAATGTTATCATTGCCGGAGCAGTTCCGGATGCCCTGGCTTTTGAAAAGGATAAAAGTATCTTACTGGTTCCCTTGCTGTCCGGAGGTGGAGTAAGAATAAAAATATTTAAAGGAATGGCCATGGGCAAGACCGTTGTAACTACATCTATTGGATTAGAAGGAATTGACGCCCGGGATGGTAAGGAAGTCTTTGTGGCAGACTCAGCAGAACAATTTGCCCATCACATCATAAAGTTGGTACACGAACCAGAACTTATCCGGCAAACCGGATTTGCCGCCCGCAAGCTCATAGAAAAGCAATATGATCAAAAAAAAATAATTGAAGACCTTATTATCCGGTATGGGCAGCTATTGGCGGGAAAGAGATAATCCTACGCAGGAATATATAGCTATTCCGTCCGGCTTTTCAACGTCCCATTCAGGTCGTACACAAAATTAAAGCTTTTTTCCTCCTTTTTACCTCTTAAAGATATTGAATAGTAAATACCCTCCTGCTTGGAATTCATTTGATTGCTTGACTTAATCTGCGCCGTTAATACCTGGGGGTCCTGTATTCCTTTTTCTTCCTCCAGCACTTTGCGGGACCGCTCCATTAATGTGCCTAAAAGAGAAAGACGGACTTCGTGATCCAGTTGAAACATGAACGACCTGGGTTCAGCACCCTGAATAGTAAGGGTAACATTGGCTTTTTTGTCCCAGAAACCATGGAAAAGTGTCCATTGCTCCTGTCGCAATGAATTCGGATCGCGGGTAACATCAACTGTAACCAGATCGTCAGAGCCTCCGTTGTTCACCAATTCTATACTGGTGTACCAGGCATCCTCTCCGAATTCGGCTTTTAACTCGGAACTGAGTTGAGTCATACCGGCAGAATCATGCTTAAAGCCACTTTTACAGGAATATAAGAAAATAACAATCAATACAATAAACCCGACCTTCCTTGAATACATAGAACTTCTTTTAATTATAAAATTAACCAATATGGATCAATGCGCCAAGCTCTTTTTACAATGGATTTGCTGCGGCAGAACCGGGCCCGGAGACAGCTCAACCCGTATCCCAAGCATTGTTTAGCTCGGCAACCTGACTAACAAATCTTTATATTTTCATTACATGCAAGTCCATTTTCAAATGTTTATCTTTGCTGGATTTTTAAAAATGACTAATTTAATATTGCGTAAAATTCACTGTTTTATGCTCTAACTCAATTTATTAATGAGCGCAGCTTTCAAACGCATCTATATAACAACTGGGATGATCTGCCTTTTAGGCCTTCCTCCCTTCGGACAGCATGCCGGGGCGCAAACACCTATTAGTATTCTAAGTGAGTACACTCCGCTGAAGCACGGTTTAGAACAATACCAACAGGGGCATTATGCTCTTGCCATTCACTCTATAAATGAATTCCTGAGCCAGGATGTTTTACCGGCAGGACCAGACAATAAAAAAAACTTTTCACTTGCAGTTCAGCAAGCCCGGTATTTATTAGTTCTGGCGCAATTGAAAGCCGGAACAGCCGATGCGGAACAAAAAATCATCAATTACATAGAGAAAACGGTTAATCCTGTTTACCGCCAAAGGGCAGCTTTTGCTCTAGCTCAATATTATTTCCAGGCCAATAATCTTTCTGCCGCAATTGCATACTACGAAATTGCCGGCATCGACAATCTCAGCAACGCTGAAATCGCCGACGCCAAATTTGAACTGGCATATAGCTACTTCAACGAAAGGAAGTTTGAACAGGCGAAACCCCTCTTTGCCCTGATTAAAGAATTGCCGGATAATAAATATTATATCGCTGGGAACTACTACTATGGGCTACTTGCCTATAACGATAAAAATTACGATCAGGCATTAAAAAGCTTTGAGCGGGTTCATAACCAGGAGGAGTACAAGGATATTGTGCCATATTATGAGGCCGAGATCCATTATTTCCAAGGCAATTACGATAAAGTGTTGCAGATCGCCAACCGGTATCTGAAAAAGTCTGATCCTCTCTTTTATCATAAAGAGATGCAACTGCTAACTGGTCAGACATATTTCGAACAAAAGAAGTTCAAAGAAGCCCTGCCCTATTTCGAATACTATTACGAGCATTCTGAGAAAATACGGAAAGAGGAGTTGTATGAACTGGCCTTTACCTACTACAAGCTGGAAAAATGGCCACAAGCTATCGAAAAGTTCCAACCATTGGGCAATGCACAGGATTCATTAGGACAAACATCGATGTATTTACTGGGCGATTGCTATCTGAAAACGGGTGATAAAAAAGGTGCAAGGAATGCCTTCGGTATCTGCGGGGGTATGGATTTCAATCCATCGCAAAAGGAGGCAGCGTCCTTTCTTTTTGCCAAACTCTCTTATGAATCAGGAGATGAGGCTATTGCGACCCGCGAATTGAATTCGTTTATCCAGTCTTACCCTAATTCTGCGTTCACAGCTGAAGCCAGGCGGCTGCTTTCCGGCTTGCTGGCTAAAAGCAGCAATTACCGCGAAGCTTTCGCGATTATGAGCGATATGGCTGTAAAGGATAATGCTACATGGGCCATTTATCAGCAGGTGGGGATAGGTATGGCCATACAATTGATGCAGAACAATCAATATACTGCAGCCGACAGCGTTCTGAACTTAACCCTGCAGCAGCCTATTCGGCCTTCTTACGAAGCTGTGAGTTATTTTTGGAAAGGAGAAATTGCTTACAAGGAAAAACGCTTTCAACAAGCTATCCGCTACAGTGAAACGTTCCTGGATAAAGCCAAAGGCATGGAGCAGGAAATACAGGGAATAAGTCCGCAGGCTACTCTGCAAAATGCGAATCTTAATATCGGTTACGCGCAGTTAGAATCTGAAAATTACGGCCATGCAAAAGAAGCCTTTGCCCTGGCACAGCAGAACAAAACCAGCGGATATAGTCAGCAATCCAATGCCGATGCTATATTAAGAGAAGCAGATGCCATGTTTATGCTCAAAGATTTTGACAAAGCAGCGCAACTGTACGACAAAGCCATAACGGCAAAGAGTACAAATCCCGATTACGCCCGGTACCAGAAAAGCCTGATCCTGGGATTACAAAACAAACCTCAGGAAAAAGTAACATTGCTGAACAGTATTATAAACCAGCAGCCAGCAAGCAGCTTCCGGGACGAAGCCCGTTACGAACTAGCACTCTCCTATCTTGAAGCGAACCGCAGTGCGGAGGCCATTGATTTGTTAAAATCATTATCCGGCAATAAAGCGCTGCCTAATCTGCTCCGGGCGAAGGCCTTGTTCCACCTGGCCTATGCCTACCAGGCCAATGATAATAACACCGAAGCCATAAGCATTTATAAACAGTATATCACAGAATACCCCGCAGCTACAGACAGGGCGGTGGCATTAGATGCCTTGCGTAGCCTGTATATCAATAGCGGCCAGCCAGAGGCTTTTAGCGCCTTCCTGAAAGAGAATGACATGCCTGCCCTGGATGAGGCGACAATTGAAAATACTTATTATGCGGCAGCAGAAACAGAGTACAGCAATAGCAACTGGCAAAAAGCCACCGAAGGTTTTGGGAAATACCTGAATCAATTTCCGAAAGGAAACTGGGCGATAAAAGCCCATTACTACAGAGCCGAGGCTTACCGGCAATTGAATAATCCGGCTAAAGCACTGGCAGACTATGATGCCGTATTGAATAGCGGTTGGAATGACTTCATTAACGAAGCCGCTGAAAAGGCTGCTACCATTGCCTTGCAAAACAAGGATTTTACGTCGGCACAAAAATACTTTGTCAGCTTGAGAAATGGTGCAATGGATAATGTAACGCTTCAAAAGGCCTATACGGGACTTCTCCGTACTGCCTTTGCACAGGAGCAATATGCAGAAGCACATGCCTATGCCGACACATTAACCGGCTTGCCTGGCCTAAACGCTTCGGCCATGAACGAAGCTTTGTTGTATAAAGCGAAGGCCCTGCAAAAAAACAACAAACTGGAGGACGCCAAAACACTGTACCAAACTATTGACAAGAAGAATATAGGCCCGGCCAGTGCTGAATCGCGTTATCGCATTGCTGAAATATTACTGGCGCAGAAGAA
The DNA here is from genome assembly GCA_040392235.1 of Taibaiella helva. Classification (GTDB taxonomy): domain Bacteria; phylum Bacteroidota; class Bacteroidia; order Chitinophagales; family Chitinophagaceae; genus Taibaiella; species Taibaiella helvus_A. Next base: position 26,150 of record JBEBWN010000001.1, read on the forward strand.
GCTTAAAGAAGCGGAAGCGCAAGCGAGCTATGCCGCGCAAACCTCCGGCGGTCAGGAACAATGGGTAGTGCGGTCTTACCTCCTTATTGCCGATATCCTTACCGAGCAGAGAGATTATTTTAATGCGAAAGCGACACTGCAAAGCATTATTAAAAATACAAAGGAGAAAGATATCCAGTCTGAAGCCAGTCAAAAATTGCAGAAAGTAAAAGAGCTGGAAAGAACGAAATCTAAACTAACTGAAGAATAATAAGAAGCTGTTATATATTATGTTGTCGATAAGCTTTTTCAAAAAATATCGTTTCCTGCTTTATCCTGTACTGTTGCTATCAGCATTGGGAACATGGGCACAGAAAGGCAATAATAAAGATACGATCATACCCGGACAAACGATCGAAATCATTCAGAGCTATAAACCGGAGATTGCGAAACCGGTTAAGCCGGTGTTGTACCCCTCGCTTCCGGTAATTGACACATCCCGGCCAGTATTTCAATATGAAGTACCACAACAAACCTTGAGTTACACCTATCACTCCGTACCTATACGGCCCCTGGCATTGGGTAGAGCCGAGGTCATGAACCCTTTTCAAAATTATGTAAAAGCGGGCTTTGGCAACCGTTCTTCCGTTTATATCGACGCAGGCCTGGGCAATATGAAAAATGAGCAGTACGAAACCGCTCTTCATTTTTCACACCTTTCGCAGAAAGGACCTATTGTGAACCAGCAATCGTCGAGAACAACTTTCAACGGCACTGGGAAGTACTACTACGGAGGGCACGCCTTTTCGGCCGGCCTTGACATTTCCCGTAATGGCCATTCTTTTTACGGATATGATCATGATACTTTCTCATTTTCCAGAAATGCCGTAAAGCAGGTCTATACAGGCGGCAATATCGCCATCGGAATGAAAAATACCAAAATGAACCGCTGGAATGTCTGGTATAAGCCGCAATTCGAATTCGGCCTGTATACAGACAAACTCAATGCAGTAGAACGGAAATTTGCTTTTGACATTCCTGCCAGTATGGACATCGATTCAAACATGGCCTTTACAATGGGCATAAAAGGCAATTTTACCCAACTTAAAAACGATTCCTTTGATGTGGGCAATAATTATTTCCAACTCAATCCTGCCCTGGATGTTAAATGGCAATCTTTACGAATACATATAGGCCTGAGCCCTACCTGGGGCAAAAACAACACAGCCTATCTGCTCCCCGATCTCCGCCTGGCTGGCAGCCTGTTTGAACAGGGCATCACCCTCGTCGCTGGCTGGAAAGGAGAGCTTATCCAAAATACCTACCAACAACTAAGTACTAAGAATCCGTTCCTGTATAACATATACAGTGTTAAACAAACCAAAACAGACCAGGTGTTTGGTGGCTTCGAAAGCGCCTTGGGTAAACATATTTCTTTTGGCGGAACCCTTAGCTGGCGTCAATGGAAAGATATGGCCCTTTTTATTAACGACTATACGCTAAGTCCCGATGGAAGATTTTTTGCTACCGTCTACGATCGTAAAATCCAGGCATTGAGTCTCGATGCCTTTATCCGTTACCAGGTAGGAAATGTGTTTGGTTTGAGCGCCAGCGGAACATGGTATAATTTCTATCATACGGAAACCTGGGATAAAGCCTTCCAGGAACCGATGTTACGGCTAGGCGGTAATATGTATATTCGCCCATTGGATCAACTTTATATCAATGTAAATGCCGATTTCTGGGATGGCATTTATGCCAGGCAATACGACGGCAGTAACAAAAAGCTTTCCGCTTTTCTGGACCTTAGCGCATCGGCAGAATACAGCATAATTCCACGCTTATCACTGTTCTTGCAACTAAATAATATCCTGGACTCCCGGTACCAACGCTGGAATCAGTATCAGACCTATGGTTTTAATATAATAGGCGGCTTGCGATTTAAATTTTAGCCGCTCATCCTATAACAATTTACCTTTTAATATACAACGAGATGGATATTGCTAAATACGTCGGATTATTTCTCATAAAAAACGAATACTGCTTCCTGCCCGGCCTCGGAAGCCTGCAAGTTGTTAAAAAGCCTGCTGTTTATGATAAAGAAACGCTGAAGATGTCTGCGCCTGTATACGTAGTGAAACATAGTCACACGGGAGGATCTATTGATGATTCTTTTGCTAATTTTATTGCAAACAACGAACGGATCAGCATTGCGCATGCGTCAAATTACCTGAGAGATTTTTGCGCCCAGGCAAAAGCGGATCTTAAAGAAGGAAAGGAAGTTACAATTCCAACCATAGGTAAATTTGTGACGAATGATGCCGGTATTATTCATTTCGTAACAGATCCGCATCTTCATATTGAAGGCAGATCAATTCCGATCTTTAAAAATAGTCCTGCCGTTGAACGCAAAAAAGAAGAGGCCATAAGTAACATTATTGAACGAACTAATATCAGGGAACCCAAAGCTGATGAGGCCATAGAGTACAAGGCGCCGTCTGTAAACTGGGGCAAAATAATTTTACTGATTGCTATTATCCTGGTAGTATTAGGGGGAATTGGTTACCTGCTGTGGTACCTGAATCGTTCGGGTACAGAAAACCTGGCATTGCCGGTAGTCGATTCCACTACGATGACTTCCGAGCCCGTACAGGCCCCTGTTGCTGCGCCCGATACCAATACCATGCCGCAAAGTTCGGCTAGCACGGAACCAGCCATGGCTACAAATGGCGTCATTAACTACAAAGTTGTCCTGCATCAATATCCCAGTGCAGAGAAAGCAAGCGCCCGGGCCAATAAACTTATTTCCTATGGCAATAATGTAGAAGTTTTCACAAAAGACTCCATTGAATACTTTGTTGTCATCTCTATGGCTTCACCGGTTACAGACACGGGCAGAATAGTAGACTCTTTAAGAAGACTGTTTAACCCCTCAGGAAAAGTAGAGATAGTACGCTAGCCTTTCGGTTAAAGTTATAATGCAAAATCAAAAATCATACTATAATAATTAATTGGCTATAATTCCTAAAAAGACAAGATTAACCAAGCTTCGTTTCTACACCCAATCCGGACAAAAGGCGAAAACGGTAACAAAACTATAAGACAAATCCAAAATGGATGAGGAGTCGATTAGCCTATCTGAGCAAAAAGGGGATGGTCCTGCTGAGGGTCGGCCCTTTTGTTCTGTAATAAACCCTGTAAGGAAAATACGGAACATTAATGCGGCGCTGCCGCTTTACCGCCGGACTACGGCGAAAAGCATACTACAGGGAATGGCTATTAAGTCTCCTGTAACGCAAGATCAATGTCCCCCTTCGTCTGTCACCGGAACAATAAAGGAGCCCCAATCCATGGGGAGCGCCCCTGTTAACGCAATGTCACCCAAACGATCTGCCGGAAATATCGGGGCCGGCTATAGCCTACCGCACTCTCATCACAGCGAAACAAAACACTCGTCCTCCTCAGATCATAGGCTTTCTCATGATGAAGATCAGGTTGCTCGTTTTTTGCGTCAGGTCCAGCGTTGTTATTGTGATGCCACGTTCTGCCGCCCAATCTTCCAACCAGTTCCTGCTGATAAAATGTAATTTGTTTTGTACTTTATTGAATCCGACTATTTTGGTTGACAACCATTCGGTAAGGCGGGTACCCTTATGTCGCTGTGTTAATTCCTTAACCCCATCCCGTAAAATCAGGATGCCGCCGGGCTCCAGGGCTTCAAAGCACTTTTGCAACAAAACTCCCTGCTGTTCGGGCAATAAATAATGCAATACATCGCTGATAATAATACCATTACAATTTTCTAAAGCCACCTGCATCACATCTGCATGTATAAAGGAAATAGGTTTAGAAAAAGAGAGATCCTCCTTATCTGCTTCTGGAAACCTGGTCCATTGTCCCTCTTTGCTCCATTTCCCACGTTTATAGTTATGGGCCGCTGTCACTACTTTAGCCTCATCGTAATCCACTCCTACAAAAAGGCGCCCTTCTGCCGCCCAGTGAAGCATATAGGTCATAAAGCCGTAGCCACAACCCAGATCATAAAACCGGCCACTTCGGGGAAAAAGTTGATGAAAAGGCTCATAATAGGATTCCATCCGGATCTTTATGCGGCAATACCATTCCAGAACAGGTCCTTTATAAATATAGCCTTTGACCAATTGTTCTTTAAAATACCGGGGCATTTCATTTTTCTCTTTTTCAGCCGCAAACTGCTGTTTAAACCACCTGGATACCAATTTGGTCCGTTCTGCGTAATGGTTACCAAAGCTGGGATCATCCGGCTTAACGGCGGGAAGGATTTTTAAGGTAACTGTCCCATCCTTCAACAGCCAGTCTCCCTTTTGCATTGTATAGTGTACCCCATGCATAATAATAGGTATAATATCCAACTGCAATTGCTCTGCAATGAAGAAGGCACCTTTATGAAAACGGTGTATCTTGTCGCTGTAAGAGCGGGTACCTTCCGGGAAAACAACAATACCGTAGCCCCGCCTTACGAGATCCCGTAAAGGCTCTATACTATCTTCTGCCCCTTCTGCCACCGGATAGTACTCCGCCATGCGTACAATTTTCCCGAAGACCGGAGATCGCCAAACCCATTTATTCGTTAACAACACTAGTTTCGGGTGCAACATTGTCGTTAACAGAATATCCAGGAATGAGGAATGGTTGGCGATGTAAACGGCAGGTTTATTAAAATTAAAACCTTCGGGCTTAACAATCTTCTTAGTAGTGTTGGACATTACATACATCACACTACCTGTATAGCGACTTAGTATGACGTGAAACACATACTTGCTTCTGCGCTTACCTAATGGGCGGAACCCGAGTAACACCAGGCCTGCAAGGGTAACAATTAAACACCCGAGAAAAAAGTAGAAAAAAGAAAAGGTTGACTTCAAAAGGCTCCATAGCGTAAACGGCATAAAGCCCTTATCGGCCCGCCGCTGGACCATGAAATTAAATAAAAAGGGCTGTAATACCTGTGATACAAATACCACGCACAGTAATCCAATTATGGCAACAACAGCTATGGATTGTAATGCGGGATGTTTCGCAAAAGCCAATGTGCCTAGGCCAGCAATAGTTGTCAGCACAGATAAGTAAACGGCAGACCGTGCAAAGCTCACTTTATGTTTACCTGTTCGGTAGCGCTCCATTAAACCATCCATCATAAAGATGCTATAGTCATCTCCTAATCCGAATATTAAAGTAGCAATAATGATGTTAACAATATTAAACTTCAAACCAAGGATACCCATAACGCCCGTTATCCATACCCAGGTTAAAGCCATGGGCAAGAAAGAGATCAGAGCAAGCTCTATTCTACCATAAGCAATGAGCAGCGCCAGAAACACCAGTAGACCGGAATACAATAATATTGTGTTAAAATCAGACTGCAAAAGCGCCAGCAGCCTTTCTGAGACAGCCTGCCTGTCTGTTACAACAACCTGTTCATTGTCAGAAAAAGCATTAATTACCTCCTGCCGTGCATCCGGGGCTACCCTGGCATAAGCTACAGCATAATAAGCCTGTCCCTGCCCTCCAAAACTATTAGGCATGATACCGGTTAGAAAATGTCTTGCCGTACTGTCGAAAAATGAATACCGGCGTGTAAGGGTTGTTTTAAAGGCACTGAATGCATCGGCACTAAATCCTAAACGCTCCGCTTCCCTTTTTACTGTTTCCAAAGTCTGACTGTCGTGTCCTCCCTGCCAAAAAAACTGCCAACGGGCTAGTCGTCTTTCCTGCTCTTCTGTTGAAGGCAGCAATAACACAGGACTGCTGTATTTCCTGATTTGCCCCGCAGCTTCCAGCCGGTCCGCACGGGCGTCTGCAGATTCCAACTTCCGTCTTACGCCTTCTTCCGAACTATCTTCAGCAACGATAAAAACAGATCCTAGAGCAAAACTATTGTTTGCATTGAGCTCTTCCTGCGCTTTCTGCAAAGCGGGGGACAAGTAGTTCAAGTGCATAAGGTCGCTATCAAATTCCACCTTCAGGGAAAAGTACCCAAGCACCGGCGTAATCCCAATTACGAAAAATAGCAACCATTTACTTTTTTCGGGTTGCAGTTGCGCTATTTTATCTATCACCGTTTGCCGAAGGGGTAATGAGGCTCTCACAAATTGTGCGCCCAGCAAATGTGGCAAAAATATAAGGGTGAATAAGGAGGCTCCGGTAAGACTTGCCGCAGCAAAAAGTCCGAGATCTCTTAAAAGCGGGGCGCTGGCCAAACGCAAAGCCCAAAAAGCACCGATTGTGGTTATAGCACCCAAAGTAAGTGGAAAAACCAGGGTCCGTACGTTTTCCCGCATATCGGGATGTGTTCTGGCATGGCTTAAAAAATGTATTGAGAAGTCGACTGCTATCCCCAGGATAATAGCACCGGCCCCCAATGCTATGACCGAAACCGAAGTTTGTATCCAGGCGGTAATGGCCATTCCGAATAAGGCCCCAAAGATAACCGGTATTATAAGCAACAGCGGAATACGCTTCCTTTTAAAAACATAAAAGGTCAGTCCCGACAGCAATACAATGGTAAGCCCCAAAGTTAAAAAGGTATCTCGTTGCAACTGCTGCGCATTAGCAGCCGCCACCGCAGGGCCTCCAAAGTAGGTTATATGTAATGCAGGAACACGTTTTCTCCATTGCATTATATACTGATCCAGTTTAGCGAAAAAAAGAGCATTAATACTCGTTGCAGAGGCTGGCTGTTTTAGATCCAGGAAGAATACCATGCGCCGGTTATCCGCACTAAATATGTAACCATCATATAAGCCATAGCCGGGATCAAATTGCAATGATTTCAATTTGTCAAATGCGAGGGGTATCATGCCCACCGGATCAGACGCCAGCCATTGCTTGGCTACCATGCCGGCCGGCGACAATAGCAATTTCTGCTCTTTTTCAAGTGAGATCCTGACATTTTCAGGACGAATCATTTGTGCTAATTGTGTGTAATCTTCCTCTGTCAGGAAAAGAGGTAAGTATGCCAGCACCAGGTCAGAGAACCGCTGTTCGATATTTTCATCGGCCCTGGCGCGGATCAGTGCTATATTATTGCTGTCCATATCAGCAAGGCCGGATTGGAACTGTTGCTGCAAAACAATGAGACTATCCGGGTTGACGCGTGCAGTATCAAGAAAGGAAAAACTAAAAACAATCTGCTCACCGGTTTTCGTTTTATTCAAGACACCGTTCATAGCTTCGACGGATCTATCCTGTGGAATCATTTTGTTAACATCATCCACTAGCTTTATCCGTAAAGCCCCTGCTATGCTCAATCCAAATACCAGACCCAGACATATCCAAAAAAGCACTTTCCGGCGTTCAAAAAAGTCGTAAATAGCAATAAAAATAGTTTGCATAGGCTTCCTTTCAAAAAAACACCGCATTGATTATCAGCAGGCCTGGTTCACGCTGATCCTCTCCGGTTATTATTTCGAGCTGCAATATATTACGTTTCTGCGATTAGCACAGCCTTACCCCACTCTGCAAGGAAAATAGAAGATAAAAATACGGGCGAACTGGACCAAGATATAAGTATAAAGAAGAAGTCGAAATGTAAAGCGAGCCGGGCAACGAGCGCCTGCTCCCACATTTTACCACCAATAGCAATTTTACACTTCTGTGCAGCAGGAAATTTCCAGGTATCGATACGGTATAAAATTACGAAATAGCCTGTACCGCTAGTCTGTTCAAAGAAAAGGGGACACTTTATCTTAAAATATTGGTAAAACAAGACCTTTATCTACAACACTAAGGCGATTCATAACAATAACACAGTCGATATCCACACTCTTAATACACTTATCCACAGTGCTTTATTTCATTTCATTAAAATACAATGCAAACACAATCCAGTCAAGGCTTTAAGCTAAGCTTATTTGTGGAAAAAAGAATACAAATCACAAAGTGGTAAATTGTGGGAATTAGTGTTATTTTGTGGTAAAAATAACCACACCTTAGACAGATGTCTGATTTTTACGGCGAATATAACGTATCCATGGATGCTAAAGGCAGATTAATGCTGCCCGCCGACTTCCGCAAGCAATTGCAGGAGTCAGACCTGTCGACTTTTACTTTAAAACGCGGAAAAGACAAATGTGTGACCTTGTACACCCGCTCAGAATGGAAAAGGCTTAGCGATCGCTTAAATGAAATGGACCCCTTCAATCCAAAGGTGCGCGATTTCAAAAGACTATTCTTGGACGGCATTGCTATGGTAGATCAGGATAGCGCCGGCAGAATACTCATTCCGAAAGCGCTCCAGGAGTATGCCGGCCTTAACAAGGAGCTGGTATTTTGGTTACAGGGCAATAGCGTGGAAATATGGGACAAAGAAAGAAAGGAGGCCCACCTGTCGGCTATGCGTGAGAATGAAGAAGCGCTCGCAAACGAGCTGTTTAAAAATGTATAAGCACCTAAAACATATATCAAAAGGGAGTGGAAACCAACTATCAACACATATCCGTATTGCTCCAGGAGAGCATTGAGGCCCTCAATATCCAACCGGGAGGGATTTATGTTGATGGAACATTCGGCGGTGGCGGCCACAGCCGCGAAATTCTAAAACATCTAAATAACCAAGGCAAACTTTTTGCCTTTGATCACGACCAGGATGCCTGGAAGAATTTACCAGACGATACAAGGATTGTTTTGGTAAAAGAAAATTTTCGCTACCTGCGCCGCTTTCTTAAACTGCACAAAGCAGAACAAGTAAATGGTATACTGGTTGATCTGGGCGTAAGTTCTTTCCAATTTGACACCGCTGAACGGGGATTTTCTATACGATACGATGCTCCATTAGATATGCGCATGGATAACCGGACCGATTTCACCGCAGCAGATCTGATTGGCAGTTACACTGAAGCAGCATTGCATAAACTTTTCGAACAATATGGAGAGGTCAGAAACGCAAAAACCTTGGCGAAAACCATAGTTGAGGGCAGAAAGCGAAATAAAGTGCACACAATAAATGAGTTCAAGAATCTTATTGCCGAATGTATCAAGGGAAATCCCAACCGGTATCTTGCCCAGGTGTTTCAGGCTTTGAGAATAGAAGTTAATAATGAACTGGGGGTGCTGAAAGATTTCCTGCACCAGGCAACAAATGCGCTAAAACCCGGGGGCAGGCTTGTTGTCATTACTTTTCACTCGCTTGAAGACCGGATTGTGAAACAGTTTATGAAGAAAGGAACAAATGAAGAGGACATAAATACGGACCCGTTTGGGAAAACGCCAGCTTCGCCACTGAAAGCGCTAAAAGATATAACGCCGACCGAAAACGAAATAAAACACAATAGCAGATCCAGAAGCGCCAGGCTTCGAATAGCAGAGAAGATATAAAATGATCCCGGAAAAAAAACAACATATCGAAGGTGTTAACGAAGAGGTTAGCCCTCTTCAGGCAGCCACGCTGGAACATACGAAGTCAGGAGGCTGGAAGGAGCTGATTGACAAGATTTCCTATAAAGGCATTGTCAACAATATGCCATACCTTCTCTTCCTAGCAATATTATGCATATTATATATTACCAATACCAACCGGGCGATATCCTTGACAAGGAGTATTAATACAAAAAGTAAAGAATTAAAAGAACTAAGATGGCGCTACATGGATATACAATCGAGACTAATGTTTCAAACCTCGGAAACGCAGATCATACCCAAAGCCAAATCAATAGGATTATTACCGCTGGACAAACCAGCCTTTGAAATAAAAACAACTATAAAAAAAAATAAGGAATAGCCCCTTTTGCTTTAACACTGCAAGAAAACAAAAATGGATGTAAAGCGCGACATACGATTTAGGGTGTATCTTTCCTTTACCGGGATAGTAGCACTAGCCTTGGCGATAATCGTCAAGGCTATAGCTATCCAGGTAAAAGAAGGGGATGAATTACGCGCGCAGGCTGAAAAAGCACATACAAAGAAGGAAACACTCTATCCCGAACGTGGCAACATTTATTCAGAAGACGGCACACTTCTTTCGTCGACAATTCCACAATTCGACCTACGAATTGACTTCAAAGCCATTAATAAAGACACATTCCGCTTTTATATAGATACCTTGTCCTATGCCTTGTCGACACTATTTAAAGACGCCAGTGCCGACGACTACAAACGAGAATTGAAAAGCGCCTTCCGGAAAGGCGAAAGATACTGGCTGCTGCGCAAAAATGCCCCTTATTATCAGTACCAGGCTATACGTAGCTTTCCGGTATTTAACAAGGGGAAAAATAAAGGCGGCTTTATTGCCGAGCCTCGTTCCAGACGAATAAACCCCTACGGCATGCTGGCTTACCGCACCATTGGCTTATGGCGCGAAAACGCAGATAACATAGGTCTGGAACAAAAGTATGATCCCATTTTAAAGGGTAAGGAAGGTGCCAGGATTATCCGGAAAACAACAGGAGCCACCTGGATACCTGTAGAAGGCTCGGAAATTGAGCCCATAAACGGCAAAGATATCATTACCACCATCGATATCAATATACAAGATGTAACCGAGCATGCACTGCTCAATGCCCTAACCCAATACAAATGCCAGTACGGAACTGCCATTGTTATGGAAGTAAAAACGGGAAAAATAAGGGCTATTGCCAACCTGGGAAGACAAGCTGACGGCAGCTACTGGGAGGATTTTAACTATGCGTTAATTCCGTCTGAGCCCGGCTCCACCTTTAAACTGATGTCGCTGTTGGCACTTATTGACGACGGATACATAAAAATAAATGACAAAACAGACGCACAAGGCGGCATAGCTACTTTTGGCAATCAACGTGTAGTGGACGACCACAGAGGGCTAGGCAGTGTGAGTGTAAAAACAGCTTTTGCTAAATCATCAAATGTTGTTTTTGCTAAATTGGTTAACCAGTACTACAAGAATAACCCCATGAAGTATATAAAGCATTTGCAAAATCTGGGGCTAGGGACAAAAACGGGTATCGACCTTACAGGAGAACGCAGCCCTGTACTGAAAACGACGAAAAGTAAGAGTTGGAACAAGGTTACTTCATTACCCTGGATCGCTTACGGCTATGAAAGCCTGATCACACCACTGCATACCTGTATGGTGTACAATGCTATTGCCAATAACGGCAGGCTTATGAAACCCTACTTGGTTAGCGCCATACAGGAATACGGACTACCCGTAAGAGAATTTCAGCCAACGGCCATACAGGAAAGTATCGGCAAACCGGAAACTATCAAACAGTTACAAGAGGCGATGTTATCAGTAGTAGAGGAAGGCACCGCAAAAAGCATCAAATCCCCGTATTATACCGCCGCAGGGAAAACCGGAACCGCTCAAGTGGCGGACAAAGGTATTTCCTATGCTGATGGCGTTCGTCAAGGATCATTTGTAGGATATTTTCCGTATGAAAATCCTCGATATACTATAGCAATCGTTATCAGGTCTACACCGCACGGCCCTTATTATGGTGCAGTGGTTAGCGCTCCGGTATTCAAAACTATTGCGGACAAACTGTATGCAACACATATCGGCGGATGGGAAAGACCTGCCGACTCTTTGCTTGCACATAAAGGTATTATTACAAAAAAAACCAGCGCACAAAACATCAATGCTATTATACAAACATTGAACATAAAGGCGCCTGAGGCAGCGTGGGCTGGATGGGCTCAGCTTAATAATAACAATGCAGGAAAGTTCAATATTCAAAAGCTGATAACTGACAAAAACAATATACCAGATGTTAGTGGTATGGGACTTAGGGATGCACTCTTTATTCTTGAGAATTCAGGCCTCAGGGTTTCAATATCGGGAAAAGGGAAAGTACTGACGCAATCCATAAGCCCGGGAAATAAAATTACGAAAGGCCAAAAAATACATTTGCAATTAGGTTAATCATCGATGAAGCACCTTCAACAGATTATTCGCGACATAACACCTATCCACATTGTTGGTAATGACGATGCATGGGTACCTTCATTGGTTATGGACAGCCGGAATGTTACGGAAGGGGCATTGTTTTTTGCCGTTAAAGGCAACCAGGCAGACGGACATCAGTTCATTGGGCAGGCGCTTCAGAAAGGGGCAAAGGTTATTGTCTGTGAAGTCCTTCCGGAATCGCTACCAGATAGTATATGTTTTTTGGTGGTTCCGGACGTTGCGGCAATAATAGGTCGAATGGCTGCTTCATTTTATGATCAGCCCTCTCATAAACTAGCTGTTGTTGCTGTGACCGGTACAAATGGTAAAACTACGGTTGCCACAATACTTTATAAGCTCTTTACCGCATTAGGCTACCGCAGCGGGTTATTATCGACTGTACAAAACCATATAGGAGACAATATAGTACCGGCTACGCATACCACACCAGACCCAATTAGTTTGCAACAGCTCCTGGCCCGGATGGTTGACGAACAATGCAGCCATGTATTTATGGAGGCCAGTTCGCATGCTATACACCAACACCGTATTGCCGGCATTCGTCTGGCTGGCGCTATATTCACTAACATTTCACACGATCACCTTGACTATCACCACACTTTTGAGGAATATATAAAAGTAAAGAAAACACTATTTGACCATCTTGACAAAGAAGCCTTTGCCCTCAGTAATAGCGACGACCGCAGGGGCATGATTATGCTGCAAAATACCGCTGCCGACAAAAAGACCTACTCATTGAAAACGCCGTCGGATTTCAAGGGCAAAGTACTGGAAAATAATCTGGACGGCTTGCAAATGAGTATCGAAAAAATCGATGTCCACTTCAGATTGAGCGGGCTTTTTAATGCTTATAATATACTGGCCGTTTACGGTGCGGCCGTTTTGCTGGGCATAGACAAAATGAATGCGCTATCTGTATTGAGCGGCATCACCGGCGCTTCGGGCAGATTCGAAACGTTCAGGTCGCTTAAGGACCAAGTATTGGGTATTATTGACTATGCTCACACACCCGATGCATTATTAAATGTGTTGGCCACCATAAAACAGTTTAATACGCAGCATCAGATTATTACAGTTGCCGGCTGCGGTGGGGACAGGGACAAAACCAAGCGCCCTGTTATGGCTAAAGTAGCCTGTGAATATAGCGACAAAGTTATACTTACCTCTGACAATCCGAGGACAGAAGATCCAGAACAGATATTGAATGATATGGAAAGTGAACTTAGCATCGCTGACAAACGGAAAGTCATCAGAATATCAGACCGCAAGGAAGCGATTAAAACTGCCTGTATCCTTGCCCAAAAGGAAGATATAATATTACTGGCAGGCAAAGGGCATGAAACATACCAGGAAGTCAATGGCATTAGACATCATTTTGACGACCACGAAATATTAAAAGAAATGTTTGTTCTGCTGGACAAGTAAGAAAAGAGAAAAAAAGAGAACCCATGTTTTATTATCTGTTTAAATATCTCAGAGACGAATTCGGGCTAACCGGCGCAGGGTTGTTTCAGTACATTACTTTCCGCACAGGTATGGCGGTTGTACTGTCTCTGGTTATCACCCTGCTTTTCGGAAAAAAACTGATCAAGTTTTTACAACGGAAACAGATAGGAGAAACCATCCGGGATTTGGGGCTTCAGGGAGAAGATACCAAAAGAGGAACGCCGACAATGGGGGGGCTCATTATTATAGGCGGCATATTGATACCCACGCTCCTGTTCGCCCGCATTACGAATGTATATATTCTCATGATGCTGCTTTCTACTGTCTGGCTAGGCATTATCGGCTTTGTTGATGACTATATTAAGGTATTCCGCAAGAACAAGGAGGGCCTAGCGGGTAGATTTAAAATATTGGGACAAGTTGGGCTAGGCATAATTATTGGTTTTACCATGTACTACAATCAGCATGTAGTCATGACAAGGGAATTGAAAGAAGGCCAACCCGTATTGTACAATCCGCAAACAGAAAAAACAGTTGGTGCTCCCTACAGCAGAGTGGATGAAAAAGGTATGATACGCAATTATGTCCAGGTGCAGTCGACGGTAACAACCGTTCCCTTCAGCAAAAATCATGAGTTAAGCTACGCAAAAGTAGCCTCGATATTCGGGGAGAAAGCTACGGGCTGGCTTACACCTACACTCTATATACTATTTGTAATCATTATCATTACTGCTGTATCTAACGGAGCAAATATTACTGATGGCATAGACGGCCTGGCCACAGGCACATCTGCGATAGCCGGTCTGGCATTCGGAGTATTCGCCTATTTATCGGGAAACTACGTTTTTGCCGGTTACCTGAACATAATGCATATTCCCAACCTTGGTGAACTTTCGATATTTATTGGAGCATTTGTAGGAGCCTGTATCGGCTTCCTCTGGTATAACTCCTACCCAGCTCAGGTTTTTATGGGCGATACCGGAAGCCTGGCATTGGGAGGCATAATCGCTTCATTGGCTATTATTGTGCGGAAGGAACTATTGATCCCGATAATATGCGGAATATTCCTGGTAGAAAATCTATCGGTCATGTTGCAAGTAAGCTATTTCAAATACACTCGTAAAAAATTCGGCGAGGGCAGGAGAATCCTGAAAATGGCTCCCCTGCATCATCATTATCAAAAATTAGGCTATCATGAAAGCAAAATTGTAACCCGTTTTTGGATCATTGGTATCATGCTCGTGGTCTTCAGCGTTATTTCATTAAAGATTCAGTAGGATAAATAGGCATACCGGATAATGGAACTACAATACAAAAACATAGTCGTCTTAGGTGCCGGAGAAAGCGGCAATGGAGCTGCTATACTGGCCTATACGCTGGGTATGAATGTTTTTGTATCCGACAACGGCAACATTAAAGAATTATACCGGACAGAGTTGGAAAAGCATCATATTCCTTTCGAACAGGGCGGCCATACAGATAACAAAATACAGGAGGCAGACCTGATTATCAAAAGTCCGGGGATACCTGAAAACAGCGCGTTGATACAACGGCTAAGGGGCGAGGGGAAAGAGATTATCAGTGAAATCGAATTTGCCTATCGGCTGAAAGGTGAAAGCAAAATCATTGCTATTACTGGTAGCAATGGAAAAAGCACAACTACCAGCCTGGCCTATTACATTTTAAAACAAGCGGATTATGATGTAGCCATAGGCGGGAATATAGGGGTTAGCTTCGCACGACAGGTTGCACTCCACCCCGCTACCTGGTATGTTCTGGAGCTGAGCAGTTTCCAATTGGATGACATTAAAGAGTTCAGACCGGATATTGCTGTATTGCTAAATATTACTCCGGACCACCTGGACCGCTACGATTACAATTTCGACAATTATGTCCGGTCAAAATTCCGGATTACATTAAACCAAACAAAAGATGATCTGTTCATCATCAACATGGATGATCATGCGATTAATAAGTATATAGCGTCAAACTCAATAAAACCGAAAATTATTACTATTACAATGAGCGATCAATATCTAAACCAGGACGAAGGAGCTTTTATGAAAGACGATGAAATGCATCTCAAATATGAGGGGCAGGACATGAAACTATCTATTCATGACTTAACCATTAAAGGTAAACACAACCAATACAATTCGATGGCAGCAGGGATTTCGGCAAGAGCAGCGGGCATAAGGAAGGAAAGCATACGGGAAAGCCTGTCTACGTTTGAAGGGCTTGAGCACAGGCTGGAATTTGTAGCAACGGTACGGGGGGTAGATTTTATTAATGATAGCAAAGGAACGAATATCAATTCCGTATGGTTCGCGCTGGAAAGCATGAAACAGCCGGTGGTATTGATACTTGGGGGACAAGACAAAGGCAATGACTATAATGAAATTATGGAATTGGTTCAGGAAAAGGTAAGAGCTATTGTTTGCATGGGCATCGACAATTCCCCTATTCATGCGGCATTTGACGGCGTGGTGGCGCACATTGCGGATACAGCCAGCGCGAAAGATGCCGCTAAAGCGGCATACGCCATGGCTGAAAAAGGAGATGTAGTTCTGCTATCGCCCGGCTGTGCAAGCTTCGATCTTTTTAAAAACTATGAAGACAGGGGGCGGCAGTTTAAAGAAGCCGTAAAAGAACTTTAGGAATAATCATATAGCAAGAGGGTAACGTCGGAAAATAATAAGAATACATTCAAATGCAACAAATACTGGAACGTATAAAAGGAGACAGGGTAATTTGGTCGGTAGTTATTGTCCTATCGCTGTTAAGCCTGTTGGCCGTTTATTCTGCAACAGGATCGCTTGCCTGGCGCAATGATAAAAGTTCGGGGTTTTATATGACCAAGCAGCTTTTCTTCCTCGCGGCGGGCCTGGGCATTATTTTTGTCATGCATAGAATTAATTATACCCGCTTTGCCCGTTTTTCCGTTATACTGTTTTTAATCAGCATACCCTTATTATTTTATACGCTTTTTTTTGGGACCAGTTTGAACCAGGGCTCCAGATGGATTACACTTCCTGTATTGAAAATTACTTTTCAAACTTCCGATCTGGCCCGTCTGGCTATTTTTATGTTCCTGGCGCGGCAGCTTAGCCGGAACCAACAGATCATTAAAGATTTTAGAAAGGGATTTTTACCCGTATTGATTCCCGTTTTGCTGATCTGTGGCCTGATTGCACCGGCGAATTTGTCGACGGCTTTGCTTTTGGGTCTGACATGCTGCATACTGTTCTTTATAGGGCGGGTGTCGCTGAAGCATATTCTGTTACTTGCCGGAACCGGCATTGTGGGACTGGTGTTGCTATTTACCCTATCTAAGGCGTTAAATATCGGCCGGGGAGCCACCTGGCAAAAAAGGGTTGAAAATTACATAGGCGTTAATGCTGATGGGAAAGACGAAGACAGTAATTATCAGATAACGCAGGCAAAAATTGCCATCGCGAGCGGGCAGCTTACAGGAAGGGGGCCGGGTAAGAGCCTGGCAAGGGATTTTCTGCCTCACCCTTATTCGGATTTTATTTTTGCCATCATTATAGAAGAATATGGTATAATAGGAGCCACAATTTTAATAGGGCTATACTTATTGTTTTTATGGAGGAGCATTTTAATTTTCCGGAGGTGCCCTTACGCCTTTGGCGCTTTTTTAGCAATAGGACTTAGTTTTACCCTGGTATTCCAGGCGTTGATCAATATGGCTGTTAACGTAGGACTGGTCCCGGTAACCGGATTAACCTTGCCCTTAATCAGCATGGGAGGATCGTCTATATGGTTTAATAGCATAGCAATCGGCATCATATTAAGCGTAAGCCGATATGTGGATGAAATGGAGGGCGAGCAGGTATTATCAGAACCCAAAAACGTGTTGGAAAGATGAAAGTATTAATAGCTGGCGGCGGTACCGGAGGGCATATATTTCCCGCAGTGGCAATTGGCCGAGCATTGCAGCGCCTCGACCCCACAAATGAGCTGTTGTTTGTGGGCGCCAATGGTAAAATGGAAATGGAAAAAGTTCCGCAGGAAGGTTTTTCTATAGTAGGATTGGACATTGCCGGGTTCAACAGAAGCAATATTTTCAAAAACATAGGGCTTCCTTTTAAAGTATGGAAAAGCATAAAGCAGGCTAAAAATATTATTAAAAATTTCAAACCGGATGTGGTGGTAGGTGTTGGAGGCTTTGCCAGTTTCCCCGCCCTTTTCGCCGCACAAAAAACCGGGATACCCACACTAATCCAGGAACAAAATTCCTTTGCAGGTAAAAGCAACAAAATATTAGGCAGGAAGGCCGAAGCCGTTTGCGTGGCATATAGGGGTATGGAAAAGTATTTCCCTGCGGAAAAACTCATCCTTACCGGCAATCCGGTAAGACCCGGCATAGCTCAAAGCAATATAACGCAGGACGAAGGGCTCCAGGCATTTGACCTGAGCGCACAGGCTACAACAGTACTGGTGATAGGAGGCAGCTTGGGTGCTAAAAGTATTAATGAAGCTATAGCGGCTCATCTACCGGAAATTGTGGCGATGGGCACACAAGTATTGTGGCAAACAGGAAAACTGTTTATCGAACAGGCAGAAATGATAGCAAGGCCCTTCGGAAGAAAGGTCATCGCACAAGAGTTCATCCGGAATATGGAGTATGCTTATGCCGCAGCTGATATAGTTATATCCAGGGCTGGAGCCGGCGCCAGTGCCGAACTGTGTCTGGTAGGTAAACCTGTTATTTTTGTGCCGTATCCCCATGCCGCTGAAGATCACCAGACCAGTAATGCAATGGCACTGGTGGAACATAATGCAGCCATGATGGTGAAAGACAACGCTGCCCAGGAAGAGCTGATAAAAAAACTGGACACGCTGATGAAAGACGGCAATATGCGTACTATTATGGCAAGAAACATTAGTCAACTTGGCATTCGCGATGCCGACGATAAAATTGCAAAAAAAATAATGGAGATAGGCAAGGCGCGGCCTGCCAATGGAAAAGACAAAAATTAAAATGGAAATCAATAATATAAATACTATTTACTTCATCGGCATCGGCGGTATTGGCATGAGCGCCTTGGCACGCTTCTTTAAAGAGAAGGGCGCCATCGTAAGTGGCTATGACAAAACCCCCAGCCCACTAATCCGGCAATTACAAGAAGAAGGTATTGAGATCCACTTTAGTGATGAGACTAGCCTGTTAGATAAGGCTGCTGAAGTTATAGTCTATACGCCTGCCATTCCGAAGGACAATAAGCAATTGAACTGGTACCGGGACAATGGCTATACACTCTATAAACGTTCCGACATATTGCAGTTGATCACCGAAGACATGTATGCCATCACTGTAGCCGGCACACATGGGAAAACGACGATAAGCTCTTTCATCGCTCATTTACTACGCCATAGCATTGGTTGCAATGCCTTTTTGGGCGGGCTGCCCAACAACTATGACACCAATTATTGGGGAAGCGACAACAATATTGCTGTAATCGAAGCCGATGAGTACGATCGCAGCTTTTTAAAACTTAAACCTGATATTGCAATACTTACTGCAATGGATGCGGACCATCTGGATATTTATCAGACAGTAGAAGCGCTTGAAGAAGCATTTATAGACTATACCCGGGCCATTAAACCACAGGGAACGCTATGGGTAAAGCACGGATTACCGAAGAACCAGCTTTTGAAGGCCAGCCACAAGTACTCCTATAGTCTGCAAAATGAAGCTGCTGACATCTACGCAGATCAGATACAAATACACAACGGTGGGTATACATTTGATCTGAATGCACGAGAGTGGGCAATAGCAGGCTTGAGATTAAATATTGGCGGCATGCATAATATTGAAAACTGTGTAGTAGCTGTTGCAGTTGCGAAACAAATGGGTGTGCCTGACGAACAAATCAAGCAAGCCGTGGAGAGCTTTTCCGGTGTAAAACGCAGGTTTGAATATGTAGTGAAGTCAGAAAAGATCATCTACATAGATGATTATGCGCATCATCCGGCTGAATTAAGAAGCTTGATAAGAAGCGCTAAGACTTTGTTTCCCGGCAAGAAGTGTGTATTAGTATTCCAACCGCACCTGTACAGCCGTACAAAAGATTTAGCAGACGATTTTGCTTCCAGCCTTGACATGGCTGACGAAATAATATTGTTGGATATTTATCCGGCAAGGGAATTACCCATGAAGGGTGTAAGCAGTAGAATGCTTGCCGACAGGATGGCTAATCCTGATTGCACGATTTTAAGTAAAGAAGGTGTTTTATCATACGTCCGTAACGCTCCACTGTCACTGTTCATCACGGCAGGAGCAGGCGATATTGACCAGCTGGTAAATCCCATAAAAGAAATAATAGAAAGCAGGCTATATTAAAGCTATACCCTGAAAAACGGAGAAGACAAAAGATGAGCGCAAAAAGAACGATATCAGCCCAAAAGGTCATCCGCATCACAATCGGGTTGTCCCTGGCTATTCTTTTTATGGTGGCCCTGGTGTCTGCGTCCCGGCAACAAAGCAGTAAAAAGATCACGGGGCTGAACATCGCCCTGAATGATGAAAATGACTATAGCTTTTTACAAACCCGTGACATCGAACAGATGCTGATAACGAACCTGAATATAGGCTTGAAGCAAACTTCCATACGCCAATTGGATCTAAGGAAAATGGAAGCCATCGCCAGAACTCATCCTTGGGTGGCCAAGGCAGATGTGTTTGTAGATAGCAAACATAACCTGAACGTAAATATTACGCAAAGGGAACCTATTGCACGGATATTCACAAAAGAAGGTAATAGCTATTATATGGACAGTTCGCTCCAGACAATGCCGCTTAGTACGGGTTATGCCTTTCCAGCCCCTGTATTTACAGGTGTGCCAGAATACAGCCGGAAGGAAGATTCGATGGACAGGAATATGAAATCGAAAATTGCCCATATCAGTCGCTTTATTGGAGCCGACAGCTTTTGGCATGCACAGATTACGCAAATAGAAGTTCAAAAAGATCAAACTTTTATCCTTATACCGCTTATGGGCAATCAAAGGATAATACTAGGCGACACCGCCAACCTTGCTGGAAAACTAGACAATCTCCTGGCTTTTTATCAGAATATTCCTGATAAAATAGGTTGGGATAAATACGAAACATTGGATGTTCGGTTCTCCGGGCAAGTGATAGCAGCTCCCTCTATTGGCTGGACCCCACCCAAAATCGCAGATACTGCGACGCAGGCAACGCTGCCCCCGAAAGACACGGTATTACAGTTTGTTGCAGAGGCCAAAGTACCAACTAGAACAGAGATTGAAAGTTCTCCACAAAAAATGGAGATTACAAAAAAGGCAGAAAAGGCTGTTGCCCGTACCAATTCAAAACCGGCCGCAGGAAGAACGAAACAGGATGCGGGGAAAGAGCAAAAAAAACAGGCACCTAAATATATATATACAGGCAATAACGCGGGCAACCGTTAATTATAGAGCATTTGTTATGAATAAAAGAGAGCAACCCATCATTGTTGGCTTAGACATAGGCACTACTAAAGTAGTAGCTATAGCTGGTCGGAAGAACGAGTTTGGAAAATTAGAAATCCTGGGATTCGGAAAAGCAGAATCCGCGGGGGTGAGCCACGGCGTCGTCCTAAACATTGAGCAATGTATCCGTTCCATAGAACAGGCTATTGAACATTGTTTGGCGTCAAATCCGAACCTTGAAATCAGCGAAGTTTACGTTGGCATTGCCGGTCAGCATATCAAGAGCCTTCAAACTCGTGGAGACAGGGTAAGGTCGCTGACAGATGATGAGATTACTAAAGAGGATATCGACCTTTTAATCAAAGATCAATATAAAACCTACATTCCTGCCGGCGATCAGATTATCGATATCATACCCCAGGATTTCATTATCGATAATACGCCGAATGTGCTGGATCCGATTGGTATGAGTGGTGTAAAAATCGGGGCCAATTTTCATATCGTAACAGGTGACCGAAATGCTATAAGAAACATTAAACGCTGTGTGGACAAATCTAATTTAAAAACGAATGATTTAGTATTACAACCATTGGCCTCCGCCGCGGCAGTAATGAATGCCGAAGACCTCGAGGCCGGCGTAGCTATTGTTGACATCGGCGGCGGCACAACTGACATGGCCGTATTTTACGATGGGATTTTGCAACACACAGCCGTTATACCTTATGCCGGCACTAATATTACCAACGATATACGCCAAGGACTGGGTGTACTCCGTGCTCAGGCAGAAGCCATGAAAGTACAATTTGGCATGGCACTTGCGGAAGAAGCAAAGACGAATGCTTATATCACGATACCTGGACTGCGCGGCCTCCCGCCCAAAGAGATATCAGTAAAAAACCTGGCGCATATTATACAGGCCCGTACAGAGGAGATTATGGACTATGTAATGTACCACCTTAAACAAATAAACCTGGACAAAAGGTTATATGGAGGAATCATTCTTACCGGTGGTGGTAGCCATCTAAAGCACCTGATACAACTTACAGAATATAAAACGGGGCTCGGAGCCAGGATAGGGCAGCCCAATGAGCACCTTGCGGGTGGACATCACGAAGCACTAAACCATCCTATGTATGCCACTTGCATCGGCCTTATTTTACGGGGATACTCCGACTTCGAAACAGGAAAAATAAGTTTTCACAGTAACAACAAGGAAATTAATGTAACACCGGAGTCCATACCCACGGAGGTTTATATAAAAGCAACCCTGCCCCGGGAAGAAGACCCCGATTTGACACCGGAAGAAACGGAACTGGAACAACAACGATCGGAAAAACTGGAAAGAAATAAGAACCGATCGGAAACGATCAAAAAAGTATTTAACCAAATCAAGAACGGGTTTATGAGTTTCTTTGAAGAGCCCGGAGACCAAAAAATGTAGCAAACTATGACAATCGACATCAAACTGGAATAATTACCCGGCACAAAAATTCTGAATAAAAAATCTTACTAACCCATTATTTTACTAACCCGGCAATCCTCATTCTAAGAAGAGAGTGACGATACTTCTAAAAAAACAACATTATGATACACTTTGAGATTCCCAAAAATCAGTCATCTATTATTAAAGTTATAGGTGTAGGCGGCGGCGGTGGAAATGCCGTAAATTATATGTACAACCTGGGCATTGATGGAGTAGACTTTATTGTCTGCAATACCGACTCGCAAGCTCTGGCTCAAAGTCCGGTACCCAACAAAATTCAACTGGGACCTCACCTGACACAAGGTCTTGGAGCTGGTGCCAATCCAGAAATTGGAAAACAGGCCGGAGAGGAATCTGTGGATGAAATATCTAAAATATTAAAAGTAAACACCCGTATGGCCTTCATTACCGCAGGTATGGGTGGAGGTACCGGCACTGGTGGCGCCCCCATTATTTCGAAGGTATGCCGGGAACTAGGAATTCTTACTGTGGGTATAGTAACCACACCCTTTACTTATGAAGGACGGAAAAGATTGAAACAAGCCCAAGAAGGTATTGCCTCTATGAGAGAACATGTAGATACCATCTTGATCATTTCTAACGATAAACTACGTCAACAATACGGCAATCTGCCCTTCACTCAGGCATTTTCCAAAGCAGACAATGTTTTGGCTACCGCAGCGAAGTGTATTACCGACTTGATCACTGTTGATGGCAAAGTAAACCTTGACTTCAACGATGTGCAAACAGTAATGAAAAATGGCGGTGTAGCCATACTTGGAAGCGCAATGGCATCGGGTGAAGGTCGTGCCCGCCAAGCCGTAGAGGAAGCATTAAGCTCGCCTTTGCTGAACGATAGCGAAATAGAGGGTGCTAAATGGATCTTGTTGAACGTTACTTCCAATCCCGGTGAACAGGAACACACATTGGATGAACTGGAAATTATACAAGGTTATGTTCAGGAGCAAGCCGGTAATACCTGCGATATCATTCTGGGCATGGGGCACGATACGAACCTAGGCGATAGCATATCTGTTACTATTATTGCTACGGGGTTTCATCATAAAGAAATAAATGTAGACCTCCCCGCAAAAAAGGAACCGGTTGAGCAAAAAATTGTTGTACCTCTCGGACAAGAAGGTGGGAGTGCGCTTGTAGAAGCTAACACACAGTATACGGCTCCGGTAGCGCAAGACCCTATGGCTCCCACACTTGTAGATCCTACACCGGATCTGGTAAATACCCTTACAATTCAACCCGCCCCGGTTCCCGAGACGAAAACAACTTTTCATCTGGATCTGCCGGCCGCCCAGCCTGCTGCCGTTCCTGAAGCAAAGCAACAAGTTCAGGAACCCAAAATGCCGGAACTGGAATTGATCATTAAGAATGATCAGGAGGAATTTTCCAATCCTGTTAAAAGGGGAGAACGTTACCTTACCCAGGACGAAATAGATGAGCAACGCCGGTTCGAAGAGCAGAAAAGAGCATTAGAAGAACGTGCCGACCGCTTAAGAAGAATGAGCTTTAATTTTCAGGGTGCAGAAAATACAAATGACTTGGAAAATGTGCCGGCTTACATGCGTAGAAATACCAACCTGGAAGATGAGAATCATTCTTCTGATAAGTTTCTCTCGGGTTATTCTGTGAATGACGATAAGAAAGGAAATATCAGTACCATTAACACCTTTCTGGACGGCAAAAAACCAGACTAGTGCATAAAGCCTGCTCTCTATGGCAAAAAATAAGGCGTCCCTGCCCGGGACGCCTTATTTTTTGCCCGGAAAAAGGAGTTTGCAATAGCAGCATCTATTTGTTACTTTT
>JBEBWN010000002.1:0-37758 GCA_040392235.1 Taibaiella helva
TGGTTTGTTTCCGATTTAAAAACTACGCCCGCTGTCCTGTACGTTGGGCGTAGTTTAGATTTTCGTTCTTCAAATTTAAGAAGAACATGCTTTTTTTCCTGATGAATTTTACTTCATCACAACCGCTAATACGCCAGCAATTACACCGAAAAGGGCAACCCCCTCAATGAATGCTGCAGTAAGGATCATAGAAGAACGGATATCTCCGGCAGCTTCTGGTTGACGTGCAATAGATTCTACGGCACCTTTACCAATCTGACCAATACCGAAACCTGCAGCCAAAGCAGCAATACCTGCTCCAATAGCGCCTAACCCGGTTCCTAAGCCATCAGCGGCTAACATTACAGTGTTCAATAAAGACATTGTATATATGGATTTAAAAATGAAAAAACAATTTAATATTATATATCTGCACTACCCAGAGCTATTAAAGCACCAGCTCCTCTTCGTTATGCGCATGATCAATACCATGTTCATGAGCATCATGATGACCTTCTTCTACCGCCTGACCAATAAATACTGCAGTCAGATTGGTGAAGATAAAGGCCTGAATCGCAGCAACTAACAACTCCAGGCAAAACATGAATATAGAAAAAGCAATAGATACAGGTGCAAATCCCCAGCCTGCTGCTTCATTCATAGCGCCAAATATAAAGATCATCGACACAACGCTTAATATAATAATATGGCCGGCAAGGATATTAGCAAACAAACGGATAGTGAGTGCTATTGGCTTAATAAACAAGGAAATGATCTCAATAACAACCAATAATACTTTGGCGGCAAAAGGCACTCCGGGTGGGTTAAACAGGTGCCCCCAGAAATGCTTATTAGCACTGAACAATATAACGATAAACGAAACCAGGGCCAGGGCAGCAGTAACCGCTATATTCCCGGTGAAGTTAGCTCCCGAAGGAATCAAACCTAAAAGATTATTTAACCATATAAAAAAGAACACAGTAAGCAGCAAGGGCATAAAACGGGCATACTTATTACCCAGATTAGGCCTGGCTACCTCGTCGCGTACGAAAATAATCAGGGGTTCTATCGCGTTCTGTAAACCGGTAGGCGCCTTCATCGTTCCGTTTTTCTTGTATTTTTTAGCTACGCTCAGCATAATAGCCAATAACAATATTACGGACAGGAACATGGAAGTTACGTTCTTGGTAATAGAAAAATCATAAAATTGGGCATCCAACAAGGGATTATCATTACCATCTACTGCAATTATTTTACCCAGGTAGTCCTCGTTCAATCCTTTTTCCGTAACATAGTGCTGATCTACAAGACGGTAACCTTCATAGCTCTTGTGCCCGTGTTCGAAAGCGGAGGACATAAATACATTTAAACCACTCTCGGCACTATACAATATTACAGGCAGCGGAGCAGAAACAGCATGACCAT
Organism: Taibaiella helva; assembly: GCA_040392235.1. Lineage (GTDB taxonomy): Bacteria > Bacteroidota > Bacteroidia > Chitinophagales > Chitinophagaceae > Taibaiella > Taibaiella helvus_A. Next base: position 1,405 of record JBEBWN010000002.1, read on the forward strand.
CCCAATCAAAAAAATGCCAGTCATAAGCATCTCCGATGTGACCAAATATAACTTTCGCAGCATCAAAAGAGCCTTCTTCTTCATGTCCGGCTGCAGCTTCTGCAGAAGCAAAACTGCTGAAACCAGCCAGCATTAAGAATAAAACCGGTAAAATACGTTTACAAATAGTTAACACAGAACGGAAATTTTGCGCAAAGGTAAGCGTTTTAAATTTAAAACAAAAGTATCAGAAGAATAAAATAGAAGAGAAAAATGATATTTTTTTACTTTTTTATTCAAGGCAGCCAGCCTGCCGCAAAATGCATTAACCGAAAAGGCTAAACCACTGTTACATAAAGAAAAGGCCTTTCCCTGTTGCGTAAAGGAAAGGTCTTTTAACGGTCAGCAGGCAGACCTTTATTTTTGATAATGACTAAAATCTTTGTGTTCCAGCTGGTTCAACTGTTCTGCTGTAAAATTTCTGAAATAATCGTACGTTATTTTCAATCCTTCCGCCCTGTTTACCAATGGTTCCCAGTTTAATAACTCCCGGGCCAGTGTAATGTCCGGTTGCCGTTGTTTCGGATCGTCCTGCGGTAGCGGCTTATATACAATCTTTTGTTGCGTACCTGTAAGCTTTATAATCTCTTCGGCAAAATCTTTAATGGTGATTTCCGAAGGATTACCCAGGTTTACCGGGTAAGCATAGTCGCTGTGCAGCAATCGGTATATCCCCTCTACCAGGTCGTCAACATAACAGAAAGAGCGGGTCTGGCTGCCGTCGCCAAATACCGTCAGGTCCTCTCCTCTCAGGGCCTGTCCTATGAATGCGGGTAAAACCCGGCCGTCATTGAGACGCATTCTTGGCCCGTAAGTATTGAAAATGCGCACAATACGCGTTTCCAGTTTATGGTACGTATGGTAAGCCATCGTTATGGCCTCCTGGTAGCGTTTGGCCTCATCATATACGCCCCGGGGGCCAATTGGATTTACATTACCCCAATAGCTTTCCTTCTGCGGATGCACGGTAGGATCGCCATACACTTCCGATGTTGAGGCAATAAGCATACGCGCACCTTTTTCTTTAGCCAATCCCAGCAAATGATGAGTGCCCATGGCCCCTACTTTTAGGGTCTGTATCGGTATTTTCAGGTAGTCGATAGGGCTGGCAGGCGATGCAAAATGCAGGATATAGTCCAGTTTGCCGGAAATATGTACGAAACGGGAAACATCGTGATGATGGAACTCAAATTCCTTAAGGGCAAATAAGTGTTCTATATTTTGCAGGTCGCCGGTAATCAGGTTATCCATACCAATCACCTGGTAACCTTCCTTTATAAAGCGGTCACATAGATGAGACCCTAAAAAGCCGGCAGCGCCCGTAATTAATACTCTTTTCTTTTCCATAATAACTGTCAATCTATTTAGATCTGGTTGTCCCGGATGTGGTTTGTTCCGGACAGGGCCGTTTTAAATTTGCTCTGTCACTTTTGGGTTTTCCCTTTTTACTTCTGACTTAACCCTACCCTTTTCCTACACAGTAATAGGTAAAGCCCAATTTATTAAGTTGCGCTTCATCATAAATGTTCCGGCCGTCAAATACGACTTTACTGTTCAGGGATGCCCCTATCCTGTCCCACTCGGGCAAACGGAACTCATTCCACTCCGTAACCAGGGCAATGGCATCAGCAGCCTGTGCTGCCTCGTAAATATCAGAGCACCAGATTACGGACTCCTCCAGGAAGTGCCGGGCTTCGGCCATTGCAACGGGGTCAAAAACCCGCACACTTGCTCCTTCTGCCAAAAGACTTTCGATCAGCACCAGGGATGGCGCTTCCCGCATATCGTCCGTATTAGGTTTGAAAGCCAGGCCCCAAACGGCGATGGTTTTTCCCCGCAACGTACCGAAATGTTGCCTTATTTTTTTAGGCAACAGCTTTTTCTGATCCTCGTTCACTTCCTCGACGGCCTCCAGTATACGTAATTTATGTTCAAATTTATTGCCTGTCCTGATCAGGGCTTTCACATCTTTTGGAAAACAGGAACCACCATAGCCGATGCCGGCATACAGGAACTTACTGCCGATGCGCGGATCGCTGCCAATGCCCTGCCGCACTTTGTTTACATCTGCTCCGGTCAGTTCGCAAAGGGCAGCAATATCATTCATGAAAGATATACGTGTAGCCAGCATTGCGTTGGCTGCGTATTTTGTCATTTCCGCAGAGGGTATATCCATAAACAGCAGGGGGTGGCCATTCAATACAAAAGGATGATACACCTTAAGCAGCACTTCCCTGGCCCGTTCGGTGCTCACACCCAATACAATACGGTCCGGTTTCATAAAATCGGCTACTGCTGCGCCTTCCTTCAGGAATTCGGGGTTAGAAGCCACATCAAAGGGAATATCCGCGCCCCTTTCATCCAGTGCTCTCCGGATGGCTTTGTGCACCTCGGCAGACGAGCCCACCGGCACCGTGCTTTTGGTAATCACCACGGTGTATTGCTGTATATGCTTACCTACTTCCTGCGCAACAGCCAATACATACTTCATATCAGCGCTTCCATCTTCATTGGGTGGTGTTCCCACGGCAATAAAAACGGCTTCGACTCCTTCCAGGTGTTCTGCCAGCGAGGTATGAAAAGATAACCTGCCACTCTTATAATTACGGCTAACAATCTCGTCCAGTCCCGGCTCATATATAGGTAATATACCCTTACGCAACCGTTCTATCTTCTGCACATCTATATCTATACAACAAACGTCTATACCCACATCTGCCAAACAGGCGCCGGTTACCAAGCCAACATAACCCGTTCCGACTACAAGTATCTTCATTTACAAATTGGTTTTAATTTATACAATAAGGTTTTATTCTTTATCAGAGGCCAGCTGGCTTAACAATCAAAAATCTTTAACTACCGCCCGTAGCATACACATTTTTTCCAGTAAAGGCTCCAGCCGGTCCAGATGCAGCATATTAGCACCGTCCGATTGGGCATGAGCCGGATCTGGATGGGTTTCTATAAAAAGGCCATCAGCGCCTACCGCTATGGCCGCACGCGCTATGGTTTCAATCAGGGCCGGATTGCCGCCGGTAACTCCGCTTACCTGGTTAGGTTGCTGTAAGGAATGGGTACAATCCATTACTACCGGTACATTCATTTGCTGCATTACAGGTATACCCCGGTAATCTACTACCAGGTCTTGATAGCCGAATGTCGTTCCCCTGTCTGTTAACACAATATGTTCGTTACCACTTTGCCGTATCTTATCTACCGCAAAACGCATAGAATCCGGGGCCAGGAATTGTCCTTTTTTTACATTAACATATTTGCCTGTTGCAGCCGCAGCCACCAGTATGTCGGTCTGCCGGCACAGAAAAGCAGGTATCTGCAATACATCTACATGCTCTGCAGCCATATCCGCCTCCTGTGCAGCATGAATATCCGTTACCACCGGAATACCAAAGGCATCTCTTACTTTGCCCAGGATCTTCAGCGCCTTTTCATCTCCGATACCCGTAAAACTATCCAGTCGAGTACGGTTTGCTTTCCGGTAAGAGCCTTTAAATACCAGGGGTATGGACAGGCGATTGCAGATCGCAACTATTCTTTCCGCTATGGTCATAACAATCTGCTCCCCTTCAATGGCACAGGGCCCTGCCATCAGGAAAAATTGATCGGGATTAAATTTATCTTTAAAAAGGCTTTGCATTACTACACAGTTAATTAATTATCAAACTATTGCTTATCCCAATTTTGCTATTTTACTTTAAAGCTAACACTAATGCATTCTGTCTGCGCGCGGCTTCATATCCTTCAATATCTCCTTTTCCGTCTGCAACCATTCCTTCCAGGTATCACGCACCAGGTTTTCGTCGTAATAAATTTTGGCAAGGTCGAGGAACAAGCGGTAATGCCCAGCTTCCGACACCATAAATTTGTAATAAAACTGGCGCAGTCCTCCGTCGTCTATGTGCAGGCTCAATAAGCGAAAGCGCTCGCAACTGCGCGCTTCTATCAGGGCGCCGATCATCAGCTTATGTAACAGGCGCTGCTCCTGGGGTATATTCTTAGGTTCCTGTTGTAGCAGGGCATTCACGTACTCATCTTTTCGCTGCTTACCCAGCTTCAGTCCTCTTTTCTTCATTTCGGCCAGCACCATCCTGAAATGTCCCCACTCTTCCGTCACTACCGGTGCCAGCGCTTCTACCAATTCGGTCTTGTCACTATATTTCTGAATAAGGGAAATAAACTGCGTGGCCGCTTTTTGCTCACAATAAGCATGATCCGTAAGGATGTCTTCCAGCGAGAGAGCTGCAATATCGACCCAACGAGGATCGGTCGGCAGCTTTAATCCCAAAATAGTATTTTCAGTAGAACTCATTCCGTGTACTTTTTCACCATAGCAATTTCAATAAAGTAATGCTCATAGTGTCACATTCTAATTTTTAATTTTTTACTGTTATAACAGTAAAGTCCCCCGGCCTTATACAGCTTCCGTATGGGCTATTGCCCATACTGTGCGATCTGCACAAAACATTTTTCTGCCGCTGTCCGGCTTTTGTCTGCATACCATTCAGCTGTTAAGCGAATAGCTTCGCCGGCATGATACCTGGGTACAAATTGCAATATTTCCTTAGCCTTATGGTTATCCAGCATGAGCAAATGCGCCTCATGAAGTTGCCGCGGTTGCGCATCTACCCTATAGGCTCCGCGCCCGTAGTATTGGATAAATTTACGGGTTACCGTTTCCACATCTAAAACGTCTTCCTTATCCGGACCTATATTAAAAGCGGTTGCATAAGTTACCGGGTCTTCTGTCATTTTTCCGGCCAGGGTTAAATAGGCAAATAGCGGTTCCAATACATGTTGCCAGGGTCGCACCGCACCGGGATTGCGCAACACTACCTCCTCGCCACGCTCAACCGCCCTGATAATATCCGGTATAATCCGGTCGGCCGCATAGTCGCCTCCACCGATAACATTACCGGCCCGGACAGAAGCCACTGCTTTTTGGTGTATGGCATAATCTTTAGGATGAAAAAAAGAATTCCGGTATGAGGCTATGGCTATTTCGGCTGCTGCCTTGCTGGCTGAATAAGGATCATATCCCCCTAATTTATCGCTCTCGCGAAAAGCACGGCCCTGTTCTTCGTTTTCATACACCTTATCTGTAGTTACCATTATGGCGATACAGGCCTTGCTCAAACCGCGCATGGCCTCCAGCACATTGATTGTACCTATAGTGTTTACAGCAAAAGTATCTACCGGCTGATAATAACTTCGCCTTACCAGCGACTGCGCAGCCAGGTGAAAAATAAAATCCGGTTCGAACCGTACCAGTTCGCCCTTCAGTAAATGGGCATCCAGAATATCGCCGGTAACGGATGTATAGCATAGACTTTCACCCTTCACCTGGCAAAAGAGATCTGTTTCCGACTCCGGAGCCAGCGAATATCCTTTTACATCGGCACCTGCATGATGTAGCATCTGCAGCAGCCAAGTTCCTTTAAAACCCGTATGACCGGTCAGAAATACCTTTTTCCCTTTAAATATATCGTTGAAACGCTTCATGAAAGATCTCTTCCTTAATATATGCCTCCGTTGCCTTTACCATTTTTTCCAGGGGGCTCCCTGTTCCCACAATTGCTCTAAGTCTTCTTTATCGCGAATGGTATCCATACATTTCCAGAAAGAATGGTGCTTATAAGCCGCAATCTGCCCGTTATCGGCCATGCGGTCCATCGGGTTCCGCTCCCACATAATATCATCCATATCGCCTTCTAGATAATCCCTGATTTCGGGATTCACCACGAAAAAGCCGCCATTAATCCAGGTTCCACTATCTTCCGGTTTTTCCTCAAAGGCCGTTATTGTACCGTTTTCCTGCATCTTTATCACCCCAAAGCGGCTAGTAGCCTGTATGGCCGTCATAGTACATACTTTGCCGGATTGCTGATGAAAAGCATATAGTTCGTCCAGGTTCACATCGCTCACGCCATCACCATAAGTCAGCATAAAAGGTTCATTACCAGTATAAGGCAGTACACGTTTCAATCTGCCGGCAGTCATCGTATCCAAGCCGGTATCAATCAGCGAAATCTTAAAGGGTTCTGCATTATTCTGATGCACTTCCATGCTGTTATTAGCCAGGTTAACCGTAAGATCGGCATTGTGCAGAAAGTAGTTAGCGAAATACTCTTTAATGATCCAGGATTTATAGCCCAGGCAAATGATAAATTCGGTATGCCCATAAGCTGCATATATCTTCATAATATGCCAAAGTATAGGCTTGCCACCGATTTCGATCATAGGTTTCGGACGCAAAACAGATTCTTCTGAAATCCGGGTTCCCCTGCCCCCGGCAAATATGACTACTTTCACTTCCGATATTTTTTCTTAAAAATGTCAATAAACATCCCGTTTACCGCTCTGCCTTAACCTCTTTCTTTCGGGCGTATACCCCTGAACGAAAAAGATATACCACAGCTATACAAGTCCATCCGCCGCGGCAGCGGTCAAAAATTCAGGTGCAAATATAGGTAAAGAACCAAGGATGCTTATAGAAACATTAAAATAAAATGTGTTACTGCCCTACCCGCGCCGGCAGCAACAATTTTCTTATCCGCTATACGTTAATACAAGAGGCTATTCTTAAAATTTTAAGCAAGCTGGCATATGTTTATATTAAGCTATTTGATGGCATTTCGTTAGTTTTGCTTTTCTCATTTCAACTATTATATCTGACAACATACATGCGCCTGCTATTTATCATTGCTTTTTTACTCCTTCAAATTGGTTCGTTATACGCACAACAATCTACCAGAAGTGAACTGGAAAAACGCAGGGCTAACTTATTAAACGAAATTGCCTCTACCCAGCAATTACTGGAAGAAACCAAAAAAGATAAAAAAGCCACTTTAAGCCAACTGAACGCCTTAAATGCTAAACTGAATGCCCGGCAGAAATTGATCGATAATATCAATGTGGAAATGACCAATATTAATGGCAACATCAATATGTCGTCCAAAGAGATTGATCAGCTCAATAAAAACCTGGATGTTTTGCGTGCCCGGTATGCCCAATCAGTGCGTTATGCTTACAAACACAAGGTTAACCATAATATGCTGGCATTTTTCTTTTCCGCTAATGATTTCAATGATGCCATACGGCGCTTGTCTTATTTAAAAAAGTATCGCGATTACCGTAAGGACCAAGCCAACAAAATACGGGTCACCCAAACCAAATTATCTCAGAAGATCGGCACCTTAAATGAGCAAAAACAGGAAAAGGGCAAGTTGCTGAAAGTCGAAGAGCTGCAAAAAAATGAAATCCAGGACGAAAAACAGCAAACCAACCTGGTTATGACAGAACTGAAAGGAAGAGAAAAGGAGTTGATGGACCAAATAAAGCAGAACCAGCGGAATGCCAAGAGATTAGAAGAATCAATTAAAGTACAGATCCGAAAAGAGATTGAGCTGGCCAGGAAAAAGGCAGAGGAAGAAGCCCGCAAAAAAGCGGCAGCAGAAGCCCTGGCACGTAAACGCGAAGCGGAAGAGGAAGCCCGTAGAAAAGCGGCTGCCGCTGCCCATAACAGCAATAATACCTACCAGGCCGGCAACCAAACCGTTACCTTAAACACAGGCGATCGACCCGGCAGCAGTCCGGCTAAATCTACATCACCATCGGGCGACAAGCCTGCTGTCCCGGCTAACAACACCGGCAAACCGGGAGCAAATGACAATAACGCCGGCAAATCCACCTCTGCCAACACCAGTCCTGCTGTTAAACCGGCACCCGTAGAAAAACCATCCTATAAGCTAAGCTTAACTCCTGATGTTCAATCATTATCGAATAGTTTTGCTGCTAACAAAGGGCGCCTGCCCTGGCCTGTTGAAAAAGGATTCATATCGGGTCAATACGGCAAACACCCGCATCCGCTTTTCCCCAAAGTAATACTCGACAACAACGGTATCGATATCGCAACCGGTGAAGGTGCACCCGTGCGGGCCGTATTTGAAGGTGTAGTGCAAACGGTAGCTAATATCGACGGTATTATGGTCATGATCAACCACGGCGAATACTTTACCGTGTACACCAACCTGTCTGGCAGCAATGTTAAGGTAGGCGACAAAATCAGCGCGCGACAAGTCATCGGGCGCGCGGGTAAAAATGACGACGGTGATAATATGATGAATTTCCAGGTCTGGAAAATCTCCGGCAACAGCAACTTCTTTACGGTGAACCCTTCTGAATGGATTGCACGTTAAGGCAAAAGTGAAAAGGCTAAACCAAAAAGCTTAACAGGCTGACAAGCGATTAACCTAACATTATAATCCTGATAATCAGATATTAACAAAGAATACCTAATTCCTAATACCTAATACATCAATCTCTAATACCAGGGGTTGCTGAAAGCCGGATTATGAATAAAAGAAGAATCCGTCAGGGTGTGCAAAAAGGCGATCAGGTCTTCTTTTTGTTCCTTGGTAAGTCTTAGGCCTTTACCCAGAGGCAGCATGTGCTCATCTATATTAGGACTTTTTTGCTGTATACCGGAACTGTAAAATTCCAGTACCTCTTCCAAGGTGGCAAATCTTCCATCGTGCATATAAGGCGCGGTCAATCCCACGTTACGTAATGATGGCACTTTTACCCTGCCGCGATCTGTTTCCTTGCCCGTCGTTTGATACAAACCTGGTGCGGGCTGCGCATCCAGGCCATTGTTGCGAAAATAATTGTCGGTAAGCAATACATCACTATGACAGTGATTACAACCGCCTATACCGAAAAACATATCTAATCCCCGTTCCTCCTGCGGCGTTAACGCATCAGCCCTGCCTTCAAAATAATACTGATCGAAACGCGTATTAAAGGATACTAAAGTTCTTATAAATTGAGATATTGACCTAATAACTAACGAACTATCAATATCACTTGAACCGAAAACTAAGTAAAATACCCTCCGGTACATGCTGTCCGCATTTAACTTTACCAAGACATCAGACCAATTTGAGCCCATTTCACGCGGATTTGTGATCGGGTCCTTCATCTGTTCTTCCAGGGAAGCGGCTCGGCCATCCCAGAAAAAATGTGAAGCCCAGGCTACGTTGAAAATAGGCATACTATTGATAATGCCTACTTTATTGTCAATACCTATACTAAATTTTATATTGTCGGCAAAAGCAAATGCTTGCTTATGGCAGGAACCGCAATTCAATGTATTATCCTTACTCAACCGGTTGTCGTAAAACAGTTTCCGGCCCAGGCTAACTCCTTCGGCGGTCATTATCCCAGCGGGTAGCGGAGGCATAGGATCAAAATAATCAGCAACAAATTCGGGTAAAACCACCTGGTAAGCCTTCAGCGACCTACCCTTATCTTTGCCTATACCCCAATGCAGGGCCAGGAATAAAAAGCATGCAGTTAATATAAAATACAACTTTTTCATTTTGAACTACATGTGTCGTTTTACTCAACAAATTTACTCTTAGAAAGGCTCAATGCCCTGCGGGCAGCCTTGATAATCACTCCATTTTCCCTGGGCGAATAGCCCAGGCGTTTATAATACCCTTTATGGCGGCGCCCGCCTCCCAGTACTAATATAGTGGGCATACCCATGCCACCGTAAAAAGCCACTTCATCAGCTCCTTTTATAAAAACAGCATCTGGCGTAAACCCATTCTCCCTGACCCATTGCGACATTTTCTTATCTGACGTTTTGTCTTCATAAACGGTCTGAAAATACTTAATCCGCCCGGGATGTAATTTGCGAAGTGAGTTCACAATCTTTTCCAATCCTTTTCCGGCGGTAATACAAGGCCTGCAGTCCAGCATAATATATTCGTGAATAATGACGAAACCGCTATCCAGCTGCTGGAACAGATCGTACGTATTGCCGGTAAAGCAGTCCTTCTTGATCCATTGCTTTGCATTATAGACATCCGATTTCGGAAAGGTGAAATCATGAACATGATCCTCCTCTTCCATTACATATTGAGCACTCCCCCTAAAAGGCAGTAACAGGAGCAGAAGCAAAAACAGGCGCAGCATGTCTCAAAATTAACGTTATTTATTTTAAGTCAGCCGCCAAAGCATGTCCAACATCCAAGCCGTTAATTACTTAGTTTTGCACGGAAAAACCAGCGATAATGAATAAATACTTCGTTTATATTTTTTTTTGCTCTATCGTAATACTCTCATCTTGCAGGAACGGGAATAAAGGGCAGCCAGATACGAGTAGTATTAAGCTTCCTTATACCTCTTATCCGCTATACCGCGACTTTTCCAGCCTGGATACTTCCCGTCTCAAAGAGGGGCTAACAAATCTCCAAAGCAAGTACCCGCAGTTTTTTGATTTTTACCTGGATACACTTGTTGGCTTCGGCTTTTTCAGGAATTACAACGATACTAATCCGATGCTGCGCGATTTCCTCAGCCACCGGGATTATAAAGGCCTTCAGGATAGTGTGAACCGCATGTTTCCCGATACCAAAGCAATCGATGCGCAACTGTTGCAATCCTTTAAATACATAAAATTTTATGACCCGACATTTAAACTTCCGGAAAATATATATTATTTTGTTTCCGGACTAAATGGAATGACCGCGGTATTTCAAAATGAAAAAAACATTGGTGTCGGTTTGGATATGTTCCTGGGGCGCTCATTCGCTCCTTATCGCTCGATTGGTATACCGGATTATGGAACGATTAGGATGACACCGGAAAATATCCCGGCCTGGGTAATAAAGATCATTTTTGAAGACCGTTATCCATTTCAATATGAGGATAAAACTTTATTGGATATGATGATCCAAAAAGGAAAAGAGCTATACTTTCTGAAAAAAGTGGCACCGTATTTGGACGAAAGTACAGTACTGGGCTTTACCCCCGGGCAGTTAACATGGTGCAAGGAGCATGAAGACATGATATATAACTTTTTCATTCAAAATAATCTTTTATTCGACAAAAGTTTGCAGAAAACCATGCGTTTCGTTACCGATGGTCCCAACACAACGGGGATGCCAACCGATAGCCCGGGTAATATAGGGAGCTTTACCGGCTTACGCATCGTAGAACGCTATATGGAACAGCACAAAATTTCGTTACCGGAATTATTGACCACCGGCGATGCTCAGAAAATATTAAACGGGGCAAAATATAAACCATAGCCCCCCCAAAGTACAGTCTTCACCAAAAACACGACTCAATTTAAAAAGACCATTATGAAAAAAGTACTTTTATCCTCTGCTTTCTGCGCCCTGGCCACGGCCAACTATGCGCAACAATTATCCAACTATGATGCCCTCAGCAAGAAAAATGCGGAGACCCAAAATATCGACACCGTTGGCTGGGTATACAATGGTAATCTGGTATTAGGTATCAACCAGGGCTTCCTGCACAACTGGGCAGCAGGAGGAGAATTAGCCTCTATGACGGTTAACGGCCTGTTCAATGGTGCCCTGATCCGGTACAATAACCGTTCTGTATGGACCAATAACCTGGATGCAGCTTACGGTTTAATGTATGCTTATTCCAACTCATTTGTGCCCAGGAAAACCGACGATCGCATCGATCTGACTTCAAAATACGGTTACCGGCTGAGCGATTCGGGCAATTTCTACCTGACCGGTTTATTTAATGGTAAAACACAGTTTACCAAAGCGTACGACTACGAGGTGCCGGAATGGGACACTTTCTCTACTTCGAAGTTCTTCTCTCCACTCTACCTGACCTTTGCCCCCGGTATCGAATACAGGAAGGGTAGCCAGATCAGCGTATTCTTTTCTCCTGCCGCCGTGCGGTTAACCTTTGTGGACGCCTATTATACTAATCGTTTTCCGGAAGGGGCTTTTGGCGTAGAAAATGGCAAAACAATGCGGTTCGAACTGGGCGCTTATCTTTCAGCCCGTTATGTAAAAGATTTTTCGGAAACGGTCTCCTTCCGCAGCCGGCTGGACCTGTACAGCAACTACCTCGCCAAAAATACAGTTGTTAACGGCATTACAGTAAAAAAGGATAACCCGGGTAATGTCGATATTCTTTTCGACAACTTTATTTCTTTTAAATTTTACAAGTATTTTTCTGTTAACCTTGGCGTAGTAGCCATTTACGATAACGACGTGCCTTATATCGGCACATACCGGGATGCGGGAGGCAATGAAATTGCCAAAGATGAACCCATGGGTTCCCTCGGCTGGTGGCAAATCAAACAGGTACTTAACTTCGGATTCAATTATAAATTCTAGAGGAAGGCCTTTATTTTTAGCCGATTATGGCCCATACAAGCCGGTGACAAAAGAAATAGTGTCTTTTTGAATTTTGTCTCCTTATTTTTGACGTATATTATATCATGGCTTCAGTAGGCTACCAGATCAAATTACCGCAATTCGAAGGCCCCTTCGACCTTTTGTTGTTCTTCATTGAAAGAGATGAGCTGGATATCTATAATATACCCATCAATAAGCTGACTAAGGATTTCCTGGATTATATCCACGAACTGGAGTCTCTGAATATCGAACTGGCCAGCGAATTCATTCTTTTTATTTCTACTTTGATGCGGATAAAAGCAAAAATGCTCCTTCCCCGTAAAGAAGTGGATGCCCATGGAAATGAAATCGACCCCCGCCACGAACTGGTAGATAAAATTCTTGAATATAAACGTTTTAAAGAAGCAGCGGCTTCAATGGCTTTATTGGAGGCCGAACGGCTACTCCAGCAAAAAAGAGGTAATATCCGCAAAGAATTGGACGAGCTGGGACATGTTTACGCAGAGGGAACCGAAGTGCAAACGGTATCCCTGTACAAACTGATGAGCACTTTTGAACGCGTTATGAAGCGCTTCAAAGACCGTCATGAAAAGCCGCAGCACGTAGTGGTGAAATACAATTACTCGCAGGAAGGGCAGAGGGCGTACCTGATCGAACAAATGCGCACAAAACGAAAAGCCTCTTTTGAGGCGCTCTTCTCTATTTGCGAGAACAGGATACACGCTATATTTACTTTCCTGGCCATGTTGGAACTCGTGCAACAAAAATACCTGGCCATCCTTATCGGCTCCGGGCGGAACAATTTTATCCTGGAATGGAATGAGCACCAGGAAACAATGCCCGAAGACGAAAACCGGCCAGACAGCGATGTACCGAACGAGGGGCCGGAACAATCCGAACTCCCGCTGTAAATGAATGCTTTATATAAGTCAGCAGTAAAAACATAAACTACATCTTAGAATGCCCCAAAAAAAGGTATCCCTCAGATTCGAATGTTTATAGACAATGATCCACCTGGCATTACCTGCCAGGTGGAAAGTATGGAGTGCTGCCCATTATCCGACAGACATGCGCTCATAAGGCCGATTTATTTTTTGTAAACATGCTGGCGCACGCGCCCTCGCGTGTGCCTTCCACAAATCAAACGTGCATCGTGCCAAAAAAGACCGGCATGCTCAACTACCCGTTCATCTGTATTTATTTTTCAGAGATCAGAATGCATCTCCCCCGGCATTGTTAATCGTCACGGCACAAAAAGAGCAGGCTACCGCTGCAGCCTGCTCTCCTTATTTACTATTCCCTCTTACTATCAGTAGCGTATCAGGCTCAACTTACGGGTAACAGTATGACTGCCTGCATGCATGCGTACAAAGTACATGCCCTGGGCCAGGCCCTGTACATCCAATTCTACGATCTGCCCGTTCTTCAGGTCCGCCAGCGGATAAGTTTGTACCTGCTGTCCGCTGATGTTCAGTACCTGCAAAGCGGCATGACGTTGCACTTCACCGAAATATTGTAAAAACACTTTGTTATTCGCCGGGTTAGGATATAATTTCAGATCGCGGATAGTAGTTGCCGCTCCCCGCACACCATTTACCGGATCCTCTTTATAGAACATAACGACAAAGTCTTCCGTCTCGCCCGAAATATAACCACCACAGGCTTCATCTGAGGGAACATTCGGCTCGGTATCATTATTCAGGATCAGGCGCATACCTGTTTTAACTTCGGTTTTTACATCAGAAGGAATTGTGAATGCAGCATCCAGGTTCCAGCCAGAGGCTGTGCTTCTACCTGTCCAAACCAGCTCGTCCTTATCATAGGCCAGGTTATTATTATAGTCCATAAACAAAGTCACTTTAGCATCTGCATGCGTTGCAGCCCTGAGTATATGGTTCAGTGTAACCTGGTAGGTGCTGTCGGCATAAAAGACCATCGTCGTATCCGTATTATCAGTACGGCCATATATGGCGTTCGTATTGTTCAGATGCGGACCATCTTCACCAAAGCTGTACGTTCTCACTTTTATTTGCCCTATATCGCTGGTATCCGCATCCTTACCGGTAGCCGTACTATAACAATAACATTGGTAAGGCTCTTTACTTTGTACCCTGATGACATTAGAGTAAGCAGTATCCTTTACATTGCCACAATAAGTTCTGAAGCGGAAAGAAGTTGGTTCCGTATACGTGTAAGCGATGGTATCGCGGCCCCCGGAGTTGGCAATATCCATCCAGGAAGTGCCGTCCTTCGAATACTGCCAGTCTCCGCCTGCTGTAGGCAGGTATTCTCCCCTGCCACTATCCGCCAGTTGCAATTCGTAACCAGGACACATCAGCAGATCCTTAGTGCTTATTGCTCCCGCAGCCGGCGCCTCGGTACAAGGATACTTTTCTATACTTACCAGGTAATCTTCCGTCTCCCCATCACCGAATTCACCGCAGGGCCTGGGCCCCTGGTTCCAATCCTGGATACGGGTACCGCCACCACCCATCATTACAATACGCAAACCCGTAATACCGGTAGGCACATCAGCGGGCACTTTAAAATTATACGCCGTCCAGGGTATACCACCAAAGCGGGTATCCTGGTTATTGTTGAGGTCGATCCAGATACGTTCATTAATCGTATCGAAAGTGCCATCGCGGTTATAGTCAATATAGGCCGCCCACTTAACAGGGTTTGAACCTACAGTAGAGCTGTAAATTGCGTGGACAATGAATTTGTACAGGCTGTCCAGGTAAAGTTTGGCTGGCTTAACAGTATAGCGAAAATCGGTGTAGGCCTTAAAATCGGCACTGGGGTAAGAATAATGGTCTTTATAGTCACCGCTATTCAATACCGTATCCGTTCCATTATTGATCAGTGTAATATTACCTACATTCTTCCCAAAGTGAGGTGATCCAAAGTTATTGTTCAGCGTCAGCTCACTATTGTAACCCGATTTGCAATAGCAATAATAGAAGGGGCTGGGACTTATCTTACGCACAGGCGTAGTATCAGCCTTTGCAGATCCTATACAGGTTACAATCGCCCTGAACCAGGTAGTGTCTTTAATTTGTGTAGTGTAGATACCGCTGCTTGTACCGGGCATATTGATCCAGGGGCCAGACGGTCCTGTAGCTCTCTGCCACTGGTACTTCATTCCCCCTGCCTGGGTATTACCGGACAATTTCAGGAAGAAATCAGTATCAAGGCAAGCGCTTACCGAATCAATAGTACCGGCAACAGGGGTTTCTGTGCAGGCGGGTAGTACCCTCACATAATCCAGTCCCATATCCTTATATCCGGAAACGCTCACCGCTTCAAAGCGGAGCACAGTGGTGGCAGAATTACTGCTGAATGTAAGGTTCTTGATCTCCCAGCTACTGAATGCCGGTCCTTCAAATTTATCGAGGAAGCTAAAATTAGCGCCACCGTCGGTCGACAAGTAGACGTTCAGATAATCATAACCATTGGGCGCCGGATTAGGGTTATTGCCCGTAGCCGGTATATCTTTGGTCAGGTTCAGGGCAAAACTGAGCTCCTTATCCCCCGTTTGCTTACTGCAATCTACAAACAGGTCCAGTTTCCCGATTTTGCCGGTATTGCCATTGGTATGGAAGCGGGCGATATGTTCGCCTTCAAACGCCACTGGAGTATACTTTCCGTCGGATGCATTCCAATCGTAGAAAATAAAAGTACCCGTCGATGGATTCCATTGGGTGGTAAAACCCCAGGGGTGATTGCCTTCATCATCCCTACGCCAGGAGTTCACGCCGGTAGCTGGCGTATTTACCCAGGATTTCGACGGAATTTCATTAATGGTATCACAGCGTTTGGTCCATTGTTCAAAGCGTTCGGTAAAAGGAAGGGCAGCATAAGTTGGCGCCTCCATATCTACTTTTACTGCCGCAGTCGTTTTCGAATCGTTACCGTTCTCACAAGTTACTTTTAGCCGGTAGTAAATAGGTGTAAACAGGGCTGGTGTCTGGTAAATGGGCGCTGTAGCGCCGCTTCCGCCTGTAGCATTGGCCCAGCCACTGCTGCCATTTGCCGATTGCTCCCATTGATAATGAATACCGCCACCCTGACTGGATCCGGATGCATTTAAGGCGACTGTAGTGCCCGGGCAAATCTTACCTGAAGGCAATACCGTACCGGCAGTGACACTGCCCGAGCAGGGCGGCGCTATGTAAATACTATCTACGCCTATATCTGACTGATCACGCGCGCCGGTTGCAGTTTGGGTCCTGCCCGAAAATCGAATAATCGTATTAGCCGCATTAGATACGATAGGTACCGTTTTCAATCCCCATACATCCTGCGTAGTAAAAACAGCCAGGGGTTCAAAGCTGGCGCCGCCATCTTTCGACAATTGAATAGTCAATACGTCATTGCCTTCAGGATAGCTTTCCCCCTTGGGGTCAGGCTGGTTCACGTAATAAAAATACAGCAACTTATCGCCGGTTGGCGCGCTGCAATTCACATGCAGATCCATATGTCCCAGGTAATCGGTAGCGGACTTAAAAGAGGATCCGAAACGGGCGCTTTTTGTTCCGTTAGGGGCATCCGGGAAAGGCGTTTCTTTACGGCTGTAAGCACTGCTGCTTTTCCAGATATGCGGCCCGCTAACCGGGTTGGTAATCCAGCTGTCGGAAGGGATATCGCCCGTACCACAACCGTCTTTCCAATCTGCTTCAAAATTTTCAAAATAAGGTAAGGACGCATAGACCGCGTTATGCCCTCCTGTAACGCGCACCCTTGCGGTCTGGGCGGTATAGGCCGTATTGCCGCCGCAACTTACCTTCAGCCGGTAATAGGCATCCGCAGGTGTTGCTGTTGTTACCCGGAAACTGTACCAGGAATTAGTAGCTCCTGCTATATCCTGCCAGCTACCGCCACTATTAACCTGCCACTGGTAAGCTATATTATCCGAAAAGGAATAATCGCCTGCAACCAGGATAGCCTGGTGCCCCAGGCATAAAGATTGTTCGGCCGGATAAACTACGCCGGCTGTTACCGTAGTGGGGCATACATTGCCGCTGGCCGGCGCATGCCATATCTCTATCTCACGCAAGCTGGCGGCCTGCCCTTTTCCGGCTCCGCGTACTTTACTGAAACGGACCTTCTTCGCTGTTACTGCTGCAAAAGTTATCGAATCGGCATTCATACTACCGGATGCGGTGTAATTGGTTAACAACTGGTAGCCGCTTCCGTTATCATATTCGATAGTGCAGGTCGACAATGGATAATCGGCATTATAAAACCTGATCTTATTAAATGTCTGTGATTCCTGCCAGGAATATTCCAGCGAACCATCAAACGCTATAACACCGGCAAAGGTAGTGCCCGGAAAAGTACCGACATAGCCGTCATTAAGCGCCCAACAAGGCCCGTTCGCCCCAATACCATCTCCACGCTGGTTGCTACTGGGCGCTGGAGTACTGGCTACCGGAGCAATATTGTACCCCTGTGCCTTGCCGCTCAGGCTACCGCACAAGGGAATGAGCCATAACAGCCATTTCATTCCCTTACTGATTAATAGATTTTTTCTCATAACAAACCATGATTAAAAAATAAATATTTACAATAAATTTCTTGCCCAGTAACCTTAACGCATCAATACGACATCTCCTTTATATTGCTCCCTTAAACCGTCCGGGTACACAATCTCTATCTGGTAGAAGTAAGTACCTATATCCATCATTTTCCCTTTCCAGGTACCATCCCAGCCTTTGGTTTCGCCGGGCGCTGCCTGGTACACTTCCTGGCCATACCGGTTAAAAACGCTGAAGTGCGCGATCTTCTGGAAGCTGAGGTTTTCAACACGGAACAGGTCATTCAGGCCATCGCCATTGGGCGAGAAGGCACCTGGAACTAAAAGCCTCCCACGGTAATCGATTCTGATCCATACGGAATCCTGGCTACTGCATAAGCCACCCGTAGAGCCCCGTACGATATAAAGCATATCTTTTTGCGGAGCCGCCCAGGGACTGGCTATAGCCGGATCATTCAGGTATAAGGCTGGCGTCCAACGATAAGTTTCTGCGCCTACCGCTACCAGCTTTACCTGGTCGCCATAGCGTATAAGCGTATCCTTGTTCAATATATCTACTTTCGAGGCTTCCAGCACATCTACATTTACTTCCAGGGTATCGGCGCAATCCAATTCATCTTTGATCACCAGTGCGTAACGGGTTTCTTCGATGGGCGCCGCACGCACAACGCCGCAATCGTTGCAATCGAGGCTGGTGGACGCCTGGTAATTACCTTCGTACCACCGGAACGTATGGCCACCCGAAGTTGTTATCAAAATGGTGTCGCCAATGCAGATCAATGTATCCTCAGGCGATACGCCGAAATTGCGCTCTGAAACAAAGACATCCAACGAATCCCTTAAGAGGCATCCGTTCCTGCCCTGCGAGAACACATAATACTTGGTTCGTTCCGTAACCGACATTGTGGGCGTCCTGGAGGTAGTATCCGAAACATAATTACCCATCACGCGCAACCAGGCATAACTGAAATCTGCTTCCGGCGCAGGATGGTACCGAAAAGACATACGCGGCAGCTCATTTACTACACTGGGCCCCGTACTACTCACACCACCGCCGCAGACGCTATTGCCCGTGGCATTACTGGTGTACAGACAACTGGTATAAATAGTAGGATAAGCATCGGTAAGTACAGCCCCCGAACCGTTACGCCTGGTATAACATATTTCAACAATAAGGTTCTGCGCCGTATCCCAGTTATACCAGGCATCAAAATCTATATCAATACGCCCGCTGGCCGGGACAGTAAAGGCATTGGATGCAAATACCGGTACGGACCCTGTTTCAAAGGCATTAGGATTCAATGCCGTCATAGGGGTACACTTCAAATGAATTTTAAAGTCATTGAAAGTTGCTCCCGAAGTATTGCCGGATAAAAACAGGCTCATTCCCGTTAGCGTGCCGGAATGCATACCCGCACGCAGCAGATCGGTAGCTCTTACCAAGTACTGATGCCTTGAGGTAGCCAGGTCGTTAAAGGGTGTACTTTGGGGATTGGCCCCGGATATCATACCCGTCCCTATAGGTTCAGGATCAATCGTGGTTAAAGGTGTATTAGGTGCTTCGCCGGTAAGATCGCAGGCATAATTCTGGAAAGGGGGCAGTCCATAAGCCGTTGCCTCCAGGTTAAGTTGTTCTCCGTTACAAAGCACCAGCGGGCTTTCTGGTTTAATTTGTACATAACTGCTATTATCTACCCGCACCGTAATGCTATCCGTTTGCTTACAGCTGGGCGGCAGGCCCTCCACTCTTAAGCGATACCCTGATGTATGGGGCGGTTGGACAAAAGGCGCCGCAACATTATCATTGTCCATATATTCAGCTGGCGAGCCATCCATTTTTGTCCATTTATAGCGGATACCCGGTATAATGGTTTCAGGAGCCAGCTGCATTGGAATACCGGAAAAGGCACAATAGTCTTTATCCGGTCCTAATTCGATCCCCCTGATCACATTGATCGTAACTACAGTGTACTTTTCATGCACAAAAGGATACTGAAGGTTGCTGCAAGCCGAGTCGATCGCTTTAACCAATATATTATGCTGCCCGATATCGTTAACCCCCGGGGTCCAGGAGAATTGTCCGGATGGGCTGTTACCGCCATTCCCCGTTACTACAAATGTGCTGGCTGGGGCGGTAGGACGCTCTGCTACCAAATAGACGGCTCCCGTACCCGTTTGCGCTCCTATATTGAATGTCACCGGTGTGCCGGGACAAACTACAAGGCTATTTGTTCCCTGGGGCGCCTGTATAGCGCCCGTAACGTTAGACGCAATACTATCCAGGCTAAAATCTCCGCCGGTAAAGAAAAAGATTGGAATGGCAATATCCCTTATTACATAGCCCAGAAGTTGGCCACTACGCCGGTCGTATTCCTCGCAGCGAAAGCCAAAAGCAAAACTACCGCCAGTAGCAGGTGTAAAGCTGGCTGTACCATCTTCTGAAGACAGTTGGTAGGAATTGGGTGGAATAGTCATAACGGGTTGGTCTACCGTGTAGCCCGCCACATAATCTACCTCTGAAAACAGGCCGCAATTAGGACAAGGCGACCCATTATAATTTAAGCAGCCCAATGAACTGTTTTTCCGGACCACAATCGAATCCATATCGGGGTCTACCGGGCCATTATAAATCTTTGCAGGTTGATTGGCTCCCAAATAACGTATAGGGTTTACCGTAAATCTCGGCGAACTGTTGTTATAACGCGTCTTATTATTAAAGTAACATAAGGCGGCTACATGCATAATCATCGACGAGCAAAGATTAATCGAGGTATTACCTCTTCCGTTACCCAGATGATAATAGTAGAATACCCAATCTTCTGCCTGCTTGGGCAGTGAAATTACCCCGGTGTAGGTTGTTTTAATAAAACCAGGACGTTGGCTCATTAAAGAAGGATCGTAGCAGGAATGTCGGGGACTTATAGAGGGACAAACAGAACTTATCGTATCGCCGTCCTGGGGGGGCAGCCGCTGTAGGGTCATGTCCATCTCCATTTGTTCGCTAACCGAGCTGACCGTAATATCAATACTGGGCCGGAGCGCGATCGTGCCACTGTTGTCGCACTGGGTATATACTATAACGGAAACGCGGTAGGTCAGATCTGTGGGACCTGCGGTACCGATGTAATCGACACGTATGTCCGTGCCGGTAACCGTAACCGCACGTAGCTGCGTCGGTAGCAATAAACAGCTCAACACAGTTACAATAAGGAATACAATAAATAAAAATCGTTTTGTAGTCAATACCATCATAGGCCTATCTCTTGTCTTAAATATTTCAAAATCATCGTTGGGGTAAATATTATGCGTTGTTATATACTGTTTAATAATTAGTTACAAACAGTTCTATCGACAAAATAGTTCTTAAACTTAATAAATCATACCCCTTTTCCATTTCTTCTGCGATTTTTATTTTACGGCAACAATTGGAATTATATTCTCTGCAATCTTATCAGAATTAAAGAATTTAGATTAGCTTTAACACTACAAACTTAGTCGAGTTACAAGAGATGCATTAGAGTGTAAACACTCAAAAAGTAACAAATGGTACCGGGGCGTTGCCCTTTTCTTTTCAACAACAAAATGCTTTTTTATAGATAAAAAATATACGAAAAAATTGAAGATCAATTACATAATACCCCTATTTTGCCTGCTGGCTTTCTCCTTACTATGCATTGACACGTATGCGCAGGATAAAGAGTTTCCGCAATATTCCAATAAAGACACCGGCGGCCTGGTAAACGCTATTGAAAGCGCGCGTAAGCTGTCGCATTCCGAGCCCGACAGTGCCTTTACGCTGCTGACGGCATTGCTCGACCAAAGTATGAAGTTCAGTTCACGGAAAGGCACAAAAAAAGCATTGGTGTATATGGCCAGAATTGATGTTATGCGCGGAAGATATGCCCGCGCACTGGAAAAATATGCCAGCGTACTCAAATACTGCGATACCCTGACGGACAGGGAACAGATATCAGAAGTGTATAACAGTATCGGTAGCATTTACAACAGCCAGGCCAAATTCGAGCACGCACTACAGGCTTTTTATAAAGCCATTTATTATCACCACAGTATCGAATATTACAATAACCTGGCCAATGTATTGGCACAACTTAAGCAATATGACAAAGCCTTCACCTATCTGAACAAAGCCATTCCCTATGCAGAAAAAAACAAGAAGTACAGGCTGTGGAGCATGCTGCTGATCAACAAAGGCATGATCTATTACGATAAAAAAGACTATGCCAAGGCCAAACTCTATACCAATGCGGGCATTATGATTGCCGCCGAGAATCAATTGTACCGGGAGCAAAACTCAGGCCTGCTCAATGCTGGCCTTATCTATATGGCCACCAATCAGCCTTATAAGGCACTGGAAACGCTGCATAAAGCCTTCAACCTGTATAAGAAACCGGGCATGACGGCAAAAGAGCAGAATGAGACCATCAGCATTCTCGGCGATGTGTATCTACAGTTAAAGGATTATAAAGCTGCAGAAAAACATTTTCAACTGGCCTGGCAAAATGCGGACATCATGCCTAAAGAACGGCTGTTCATCCTGCAAAAATTGTCGGACCTATACTTCCGTACCGACCGCCTCGGGGAGGCTTACGCAACATTAAAACATTACACAGCGCTAAAGGATACTTTGCAAAGCAAGGAAATAGCCCTGAGTGTAAGCGAGATGGAGACGAAATACCGCACTGCAGAGAAAGACAAGGTTATTATCAGTAATGAACTGCAGCTGGCACAGCAAAAAAAACGGCTGGCCACGAAGAATATATGGATCATCGGCATTGCCGCCGGCTCTATCCTGGTTTTTGTATTCATGACCTGGCGGTATTCCTACATACGCCAGAAGAATAAACGGTTGAAGAGCGAACATGAAATAGGCAGGCTCAAGGCTATTATGGAAGGCGAAGAAAAAGAACGGTCGCGGCTGGCCCATGATCTGCACGACAGCGTCAGCAGCCAGTTGGCCGCGACCAAATCTTACCTGTTGGCCATGGAGCAATCTTACCCGGTGCTGGCCGAATCCGATTACTTCCATAAGGTTCGGTATATGCTCAATAATATGACAGCAGAAGTAAGGCAAATTGCCCATAACCTGGCTCCCGACGATCTACTGCGCAAGGGCTTGCCCCAGGTCGTACACGAATTCTGCGACAGTATATTCCTGGGCAAACAGGTTCAAAGCGAAATACAGGTGTACGGCGACTATAAAGATGTTGACACCCGGCTTTCGCTCGCCATTTACCGGATCATCCAGGAACTACTGCACAATGTTGTTAAACATGCAGAAGCCACTGAGGTCATACTGGTGCTGATCCGCACGCCGGATCAGATATCCCTGACAGTAGAAGATAATGGCACCGGCATACCCGAAGAAACCCTGGACCTGAAAGGCTCCGGTGGCATCGGCCTGTCGGGCCTCCGCGAGCGGGTGAAAGCCCTGAATGGTAATTTATTTATAGAAAAAGGTAAAGGAAAAGGTACCCTGGTAAATATTGTATTTTATCTGGATACCCATGCCATAAAAGAAGTAACCGTTTCTTAAAACGCATACAATGAAAATTAAAATAGCCATTACCGACGACCATCCGATGGTCAGAGACGGATTGCTGAGTATGCTCCGGCCGCTGGAGCATATTGAGGTTGTAGGAGAATATGTTGACGGCCGGCAGTTACTAGACGGTTTGCGGCAAAAACAACCGGATGTGCTCCTACTCGATTTCCAGCTGCCAGGTGCAGGCGGCGAAGTACTGGTGCCACAGCTTCGAAAACTGTACCCTAAAATGCGCATCATTATCGTTACCTCTAATTCCAGTATTTATAACATCAAAATGATGTTGAACTCAGGAGTCTGCGGCTACCTCCTAAAAAGTACGGACCAGGAGCTGTTGGTGCACGCCATAGAACAGGTGTATCAGGGTAATTCTTTTGTATCACCGGAGGTGCATAACATATTAAACCGGCTTTCCACAAAAGTTAAAGACAATATTGAGATCAGCAACGGGCTGACGCCCCGGGAAATCGATATCCTCCGGCTTATTGCCGAGGAAAAAAACAGCCATGAAATAGCCGAGGAGCTGCACCTGAGCTACCGGACAGTAGAGAACTACCGCCTGGGCCTGATGCAGAAGCTCGAAGCTAAAAATATGATTGGCATGGTAAAGAAAGCGATCATGCTGGGTATCTTCAACATGTAGCTTTATTTATTGAGGTATCAGCAGTCTGGGCAGAGGGCCTTTATACTTCTTAATACCTCTGGCGCCTTCTTCCCAAAAGCAGAAGGCCTTATTTTTTCCGGAAGAATATCTTTATCGGAACACCCGAAAAATTGAAATGCTTACGTAGTTTGTTGTCTAAAAAATTACGGTAAGGCGTTTTGATATAATCCGGATGGTTGGAATAAAAAGCAAAAGCCGGTGTATGTGTCGGTATCTGCATAATAAATTTAATACGAACATTCTGTCCGCGAACCATAGGAGGTTGGAAATGCTCGATCTCTTTTTGCATGATCTCGTTCAACAGCGAAGTTGGTATACGCTTACGCCTGTTATCAAATACTTCCAACGCCTTTTCCATAGCCTGGAAAATCCTCAACTTCTCTGTGGCAGAGGTAAATATAACCGGCACATCTGTGAAAGGCGCTATTTTTTCCTTCAGACGCCGTTCATAGTCCCTTGCCGTATTGGTTTCTTTTTCCTGCAGCGTATCCCATTTATTCACCAATATCACAACGCCTTTTCCTTTGCGTTCGGCAAGACTGAATATATTCACATCCTGGGCGGTCATCCCTTTTTCCGCGTCAATCAGCAACATACATACGTCCGATTCATCCATTGCGCGTATCGCCCTGATTACGGAATAAAACTCCAGATCTTCCGTAACGTTCTTCTTTTTACGCAGCCCCGCCGTATCGATCAGGACAAATTCCTTACCGAAGTGCTTATAGTGGGTATGAATCGGATCACGCGTTGTTCCGGCTATATCCGATACGATTGACCGCTCCATGCCTGTTAAAGCATTGAGTAATGTAGATTTGCCGGCATTAGGCTGACCAATGATCGCAATACGGGGAATAGGGTTCTTTTCCACCTCCATTTGCACTATATTTCCCTCTTCGTCCTCGACCTCTTCAATGATCATTTCCTGGGAGGGATCCTTCGCCGATTCGGGTATCAGGTTGGCCACTTCGTCCAATATTTCGCCGGTACCGCTACCGGAAGTGGAAGACAGGAAAAATGTAGGGTCGAAGCCCAGTACATAAAATTCGGTAGCATCCAGTTGGCGCTCGGAATTATCTACCTTGTTCACCAGTAGGAACACCGGCTTGTTCGACCGTCTTAAAACCTGGGCCATTTCATCATCCAGATCGGTAATACCGGCGGTAACGTCCGTTACAAACAGGATAACATCAGCCTCATCGATGGCAATATATACCTGTTTACGGATCTCTTTTTCAAATACATCTTCAGAGCGGGACACAAAACCGCCCGTATCGATCACATTAAAAGTTTTACCGTTCCAGTCTGCAATGCCATACTGCCGGTCACGCGTCACCCCGCTATAATCGTCTACTATAGCTTTACGCTCTTCCAGCAAACGGTTAAATAACGTTGACTTTCCTACATTGGGTCTTCCTACTATGGCTACTGTAAATCCGGGCATTAAATAATCTTATTTATATTGATGGGCAAAGGTACTAATTTCGTCCGGTAGGCATATGCTTGCAGCAACATCTTTATTCACCCCTTGCCGCAGGCAGGGATTTTGCCTATCCTTTTACCGGTTTCAGGGCTCTTACCACATAAAACGTCCGTTCCAAAGCATTTCCGTCCACACTCTGCACTACTTCAGTGTGCGTATCGACAGCAGCGATGTCAAAACCGGCCTGTTCCAGTAGCTTACAGACCTCCTCCTGTTCGTACAAACGGAAGTTATAGGCGGTAAAAGGTAGATCGCGCATAAATTGAGCCGATGCGAAACCGACTACAAACGTGCCCCCATTTTTTAACACGCGATATATTTCGCCTGCCTGCTCCAGGGCAGCGTCCCAGAAATATATTGTATTGACAGTAAAAGCACGGTCGAAAGTGCGGGGTAGGAAAGGCAGCCTTACCCAACCCTGCTCTATACCGGCCTGGCAAAAAGTAACGGAGCGGCCCGGCAGGTTTTCTTCCCTGTACCGGTTAGCCATCTCTACCATAGTATGCGAAATATCGACCCCGGTGTACACCAAATTTGCCGCTTTATCCATCAAACCGCCCACATGATGGCCTCCGCCAGGTCCCAATTCCAATACCTGTTCCCCCTGCCTTACATCCAGGGCCGTCATGCTGGCAGCAATCATATTATAATTATTTTCCCGCATCCGTTCCGCCGTGATTCTGCCGTCATCACCTTTAGGGTGTCGCAATTGTGCCGCTATATAAGAAAAATCAGGAGTTGTCATTCTATAAAATATTAGTATCGTTCATAAATTGCATACTACACAAAATTAATCTTTCCGCTCTAGCTATCGTTCATCAACTGCCACAATCCCATAATCTTATAAATTTCCGCCAAAATATTACCAATGCGTCACCTGCACTATTGTTAAGATAGCCTTAGGTTTCACCTGCAGCTATCTATATTAAAGCTCTATGTCGGAAACCTAGAATACAGGCTTTTCCTGAAAGGGGAAGGGAAGACTAAACTGCATACGGCTATGCCGGCAGTAGTATAGCCAGACATCGAATCTTTCCTGATCATCTAACCTCGTATAGCGGATACTTTAACTACATTGGGGGATGCACCCAATTGAGTTTAACAGCAGGCCCTACCTATGGCAATTAAAGCCCCTCTGCTTTTTTCCTTAAACGCACATCATTCCCTGGAACGCAGTTTGGTACACCCTGCCTGAGAGCGCCTGGTAGTCTTTTTTTATCGCTCCGGCCTGGTCGCGGCGATGCTTCTACTGGCAGGAAGTTTCCCGAAGTTTTCCGGCGCTGAGATCCCAGAGCAAACAACCGTCGCCATAACTTAGAAAGCGGTATTGCTCCTGCAAAGCATAATCGTATACCTTGCGCCAGGCAGGACCGATCAGGGCGGCTACCAGGAGCAATAAGGTGGATTGAGGTTGGTGAAAATTGGTGACCAGAGCGCTGATCACGCGAAAGCGGTAGCCTGGAGCGATAATGATACGGGTTCTCGTTACCAGGCGCTTTGTATCTTGCGCCGTCATATATTGCTCTAAAGCCTGCAAGGCGGCAAGAACGCCTGTGCTATGCTCTTCTTCATAGGGTAACCATTGTTGTACTGCAATTCCTTCGAAATCGGGTTGACCGCCGGCAGCCAGCTGTGCCCCTATCCAATAGAGACTTTCTAATGTCCTGGCTGATGTGGTTCCGACTGCAATTACTGTTCGGGACTGCTTCACCTGCTCTATTAGCTGCAAGAGAAAAGTATGATCCACATCAATCCATTCGGCATGCATATCATGATCCTGCATACGCTCGCTTTTCACTGGTTTAAAGGTACCCGCACCCACATGCAAGGTTACCCGGCCGCTGTTTATGCCCTTCTCTTTCAATGTCGCCAGTATTCTTTCCGTAAAATGAAGCGCCGCGGTTGGCGCCGCCACACTACCCTCCTCCCGGGCAAATATGGTCTGGTAACGATACTGGTCACTTTCTTCGGCCTCCCGGTTTAAATAAGGTGGCAGCGGCACTTTACCAGCCTGTTGCAGTACCTCTGCAAAAGAAAGATGGGCTGGCTCCCAATAAAGTCTTAAAATATAATAGCCATCCCTTTTTCCCGACATGGCGGCATATATCCGCAGTGATTCCGCATTATCCCCGTTGCCTGCCTGTATGATCTGACCTTCTTTCCATTTAGCAGCTCCGCCAATCATGCATTTCCAGAAAACGTCGCCTTGCTGCAGCATAGCTGCCTGCACGTCACTATAGCGGTCGTCCGGTTCCAGGCAAAATACTTCGATTTTTGCCCCGGTATCCTTCCGGAACTGAAGCCGCGCATTCACTACTTTGGTCTGGTTAAATACCAGTAAGGATAACGCCGGTACATAATTGCTAATATGGGCATATACATCCTCGGCAATAATACCGTCTTTATATACCAATAACTTGGAGCTATCGCGCTCCGCCAGCGGATAGCGGGCTATCCTGTCTTCTGGAAGCGTATACGTAAAATCTGCTATTCTAAGTGAAGCAGGATGCATAAGGGTTTCATTAAATAGTAAAATAAATAAGCGCAACTCTGTCGCCATGGCCTGTCTACATAAAGTAAGCCGTATAGGGAAACCTTAGCGGGCCTGGAAACTATTGGTTGAGGAAGAAACAAAACACTTCCTTCGGACCATGCACACCCGTTACCAATGTTTTCTCTATATCTGCCGTACGGCTGGGGCCGGTATTGAGGTTGATCATCGATGGCAACTGACCATTATATTTTTGTTTCATCAGCTTTAATCCATCGGCTATACCCTGTACGATCTGGTGTGGTTGCACCACAACGATATGAACGGGATAATACACCGGGGCTGCACGACCATGGTTCTGCCGGCTGCTGAAAATAAAGCTGCCGGTATCAGCCACCGCCACCTCACAATCGGTAATACAGGCCTGAGCCTGTTCATGTGCCGGGTTAAACTCCCGTACGATAGCCAGCTTGTTATTCACCAGGAAAGAGAACAGTGGCTTATGCGCACATAAAACCTCCGTCCAGCCCCTGCTTTCGGCCAGCATGCGTATATTTTCCAGCAGGTCCGTCTGCGTGTTACAGAAAATAAAATGTCCCCCTGAGCGGCTGAACCGGGCGGCAAAAGTCTCTTCGATCGTACTGTCCGCCAAGGGCTTGAAAAGAGCATTCATCGCCTGCTTCTCTACTTCCGGGAAAGGCATAGGGAGGCTGTCTTCGCTGAGCGACTGCCGTATACGCCTCAATATGTTCTCCCTGGCCTTTGACGTCTTGAATGTCTGCATACTATTTCTTTCTGATTATGTTAATTGTAATATTTATATCGCAGCTTGTGCTATTACTTTTTCCGATTCTGAAGTAAAATTATCTATTTCGGATTAAACCGGGGATGGAAGCGCTCCAGTGTCTGCCGTAGGAAACCCTGATTCAGGTGCGTGTATATTTCGGTAGTGGTAATACTTTCGTGCCCCAGCATTTCCTGTACGGCACGCAGGTCGGCGCCATTTTCAACTAAGTGAGTAGCAAAACTATGCCGGAGGGTATGCGGATGTATGTTTTTCTTTAAAGATGCCTGCTTTGCCGCATTTTTAATAATGTAAAACACCATAACCCTTGAAAGAGCCGTCCCCCTTCTGTTTAAAAACAGGATATGCTCATGTCCTTTGCGGGCCACCTGCATATTGCGGCTATGCTGCCGGTAAATGCCAATGTAGCGCACTGCTTCGTCGCCTATAGGCACTAACCTTTCCTTATTACCTTTTCCCACCACCCGTATAAAGCCTACATCCGGGTAAATATGATTTATTTCCAGACCTATCACCTCACTTACACGGAGGCCGCAGCTATACATCACTTCCAGGATTGCCCTGTTTCGGGAGCCGTCGGGCCGGCTATGGTCTATTCCACCAAACAACAGTTCAACCTCTTCCACACTCAGTACATCCGGTAACTTACGCTGTAATCCCGGAGATTCCAGCAATTCAGAAGGGTTGGTCATCATTATCTCCTCGAGCAACAGGTATCCATAAAAGGCCTTGATGCCCGAAATAATCCGGGCCTGTGAACTGGAAGCAAAATCCTGCTGATGAATATGCGCAATAAATGCCTGTAAATCGGCCAGCACAAGAACCTCTGCGCTTAAGGCCGGTTCGTGCCGGTTACAAAAATCAGCCAGGAGCTGCACATCATGAAGATAAGCTTCTACTGAATTTTCTGACAACGACTTTTCAAGCCTGAGGTAAGCTTTAAAACCTTTTATATAAACGTCCCACATGATGCCGGTGCTCCTGCTTTTATTCGTGATCTCTTATCTTATCGAGCCATTCCCCCAGGTAACGGGCTTCAACCTCGGTAATAGCCTGGGTCATCAACTCGTACGATTGGCTGGTTATTGCGTCGGTACTGTTTATCAGCTCCAGGCCTTCTTCAGTAATGGCCACATCTACCCTTCTTCTGTTTGTCGAGCAATGTTCCCGGGTAACCAGTTTTTTCTCTACAAGCTTTTCTATAATACGCGTTACATTCGAGGTCCGGTGTATCATCCTTTCCTGGATAGCGAATGCACTCATGGGATTGCCCTTTTGTCCGCGCAGGATACGAAGCACATTAAATTGGGGCGTAGTAATGCCGAAGCTCTTTAAATGCTGCTGCATCCGGGCTTCCAGCCAATTACCCGTAAAGATAATATTAAGATAGGCTCTTTGGAAATCACTTGTAAATTGCGGCATTTTTAACTCTTCTTCCAGCTTCATGGCAAATATTCAATTTAAATGTATTTTTAGTGAATTATTTTAAATTTTACCGGCAAAGTAAACAAATAAGCAGAACAACTGTATCCCTTTACGATAATACCAGACATTACCTGATTTATGACTACGAAAGTAAAACAAATAGCTCAGAAATACCGCAGCATCCTACTCGACGCCATCAATGGCTTTTCAGACGATAAAGGTATGAAACTCAGTTCTGCTTTGGCTTACAGTACCGTTTTCTCGTTACCGCCCATGCTTTTGCTCATCATCATATTCGGAGGCGCCTTTTATGGAACGGATGCCTTACAGGGCCGGATTTTTATGGAACTAAAGGACATCGTAGGAGAAAATACTGCCCGGCAGGTACAGGATGTTATCAGAGGCTTGCAGGCGCAGCGAAACAGTACCTGGGCTACTATCGTCGGAGCCATTGCCCTGGTGATAGGAGCAACGGGTATCTTCGTGGAAATACAGGATTCGCTGAATATGATATGGGGGGTCCGTTCCAAACCCAAGAAAGGATTTATCAAGCTCCTGCTCAACAGGGTCATTTCCTTTTCCATGATCATCGGCCTGGGCTTTCTTTTGATCGTCACCCTGATCGTCAACACCATATTACTGGCTATGAGCAATTACCTGCTCCGCTTCCTGCCCGATCTGCCGATCAATGTACTGAACTTGATCAATAACGTGGTTATCTTTTTCGTTATCAGCTTCTTATTTTCTGTTATTTTCAAAATGCTGCCAGATGTCCGCATCAAGTGGAAAGATGTATGGCCGGGGGCCTTTGTTACCGCTGCCCTGTTCCTTGTGGGCAAATTCATTATTGGCATGTACATTGGCAGCGCCAATACAGTTACCCTGTATGGAGCGGCTGGTTCGGTTATCGTATTATTGCTTTGGATCTATTTTTCGGCAGCCATATTGTATTTCGGCGCTGAATTCACCAGGGCCTTTATAGAATTCCAGGGCCGCAAAATAGAACCCAATAGCTATGCGGAATACGGCGATAAAAGGCTGATCAAAGAGTGGAATGCCACGCAAAAATAGGGCGACCCTTGCACGAAAGAGGAAGGAACAGACGCAATCCGGCTTTTCAGAGTGCCCTGGAGGACTGAAACGTGAGGAAACTGGATATAACAAAAGGCAAAAACAAATATAATATGGCATCAAAGGTATGCCATGCGAGAAAACGAAAAATGACCGGACAAAACACGCTACCGGAACTTTGGGGGTTTGCCCTTTTAATTTTAACTTAACCCGCACCCTCGCAGGGTAATGCCTTACTTCTTGCCCCAGAAAACAGGAAGAATACTAAAAACACAGCCCAGAGTGAAGAGTACGGATACGGGCTGTAGTACGCCGCTCAGCCCCTGTTGACGCAACATTATGGCATTAACGCCATCCAGGCTCCAATATAAAGGGGAAAAGAAGGCTACCTTTTGCATAACAGACGGAAGAATCTCGACCGGCACCCATACACCACCTAATGCCGACAGCAAAACAATCGAGATAGCGCCGAAAGGCATAGCCTGGTTAGCCGTCTTGAAGACGCTACCTATAAAATAGCCGTAACTCACCGCGGAAAAAGCGATGGCCAGTACGATGGGCAGAAGCCCCCAGGGTTGCATACCCAATTGCAGGCGGGGCAGCCCAAAATAGGGAAGCAGGTATATACCCACCAACATCATCACAAAAAACTGGAGTATGCAAACCAGGATATTGAATACAATTTTACCTAAACCCACCCGGCGGGTAGCCCGGGGAATAAGCCTGATCCGGAGCGCGCTGCCCTCATCCCGTTCGCGTATCATATTGCCAGCCATCGGCACCACGATCAGGAACATACCGAATATGGTCCAGGCGGGTACGTTATGTTGTACCGAGTTCATCGATGCACTGATCTGTACATTATAATCCGGGCTGGTTTCGGTTACCGTCATTACATTGAACAGGGCGCTGTTCAGGGCCGGGCTCGAATCCGAATGCAGCTTCGACATACGGTCCAGCAGGATTTCCATTTTAGTCTGGGTAAGATACTGGTTCAGGGCAAAATGCAGGCTGGAACGGAACGATGGTTTTACTACCGGGTCAAACAGCAAGTGGACCACATTACTGTCCCTACCCTGCTTTACCGGTAACGCAGCCGGAACGCCCAAAGAAACCGCCATGTCATTGGCCAATTGGTTAGCCACATTAACGAGGACAGCACTAGTATTTTCGGGTACTATAATGCCCATCTTATATTTCCCCTGTTGCAGATATTGCCGCAGCTGCTGCTCCTGTACCGGTTTCCCCTCTATTGAATCCCGTATTATAAACTGCCGGCTTTTAGACAGGCCATGCAGTATTTTCCGGCCGGCGCTGCCTTTATCTTTATTTACCGCCAGTATTTCAAACTGCATTTCCTGGTAGTCCCGGTAGGGCGCATCCTGCACTAATGCCATCACGATAATGAGGGCTGCGGGCATGATCAGCAACAGCAATAATCCGCCGGGATCACGCAGTAATAACAAAAGCTCTTTACGAAGGGTAGCGAACACAGGTTTTAATAAAATTTAGCGCTAAAAATACAGGATCCATCATCAGTTCAATCAATCCCCCGCTTTATTAAACATGCCGGAAGGCGGCAAAGATAGTATCTGCAGCCTGGATCAGTACAATACATTCAAAAAGGATGCTGTCTCTTAGTTATAAAGAGACAGCATCCTCATTATCTTATGCTGTAAAAAAGCTACCGGATTAAGGTAAAAGATCTGTAACGGCCTGGATGCGTTCCGGGCAACCGTATTTATTACGTGAGGAAGCGCAGGATTGCATCACTAAACAGAAAACAACACCCGCTAATACGATACTCCAGAATTTGTTGTTTATTTTCATCTCTTCAAATTAGATTTTTTTCCAGACAGACTATTACTTGATCTGCAATAATAAATAAAATGCCGTTTAAAAAACGCTTACTATTTTTGCAACAAAAATAATACAAAAAACAATAATGCACATACATTTTATTGCGATAGGTGGCGCCATCATGCACCAGTTAGCGATTGCTTTACAGGGTAAAGGTATAAAAGTTACCGGAAGTGACGATGAAATAACTAATCCGGCCAAAAGCAACCTGGCGCAATACCAATTACTCCCCCAACAGATGGGATGGCATCCCGAAGAAATCAAAACAGGTATCGACGCCGTCATCTTGGGCATGCATGCGAAGGCAGACAACCCGGAGCTATTGAAAGCCAAAGAATTAAATATACCTATTTACTCCTTTCCGGAATATATATACGAAGCTTCAAAGGATAAGCAACGGGTGGTTATAGCAGGAAGTCATGGCAAAACGACCACCACTTCCATGATCATGCATGTGCTCAGAGATCAGCAGATCGACTTCGACTACCTGGTGGGCGCTAAAGTAGAAGGCTTTGAACATTCTGTTAAGATAACGAAAGCTCCCATTATGTTATTGGAAGGAGATGAATATCCGGCTTCCGTAATAGAAAAAAGGCCCAAAATCCATTTTTACCATCCCCATATTTCGGTGCTGACCGGTATAGCCTGGGATCACGTCAACGTTTTTCCCACTTTCGATATCTATAAAGAACAGTTTACTATTTACCTGCAGGGCATGCAGCACGACACCACGCTGATTTATAATGCCGAGGACAAAGAGGTGGTGAGCCTGACCGAAAAAATGCCGCCCTTTGTACGCCAGATACCTTATGTAACACCTGCCTATAAAGTACAGGACAATAAAGCTGTGCTCCAAACATCTGAAGGTAAAATTACCTTGCAGGTATTCGGCGCCCACAACCTGCAGAATATGGAGGCCGCCCGAAAGGTATGTAATGCCTTGGGAGTAGAAGACCAGCGCTTTTATCAATCCATCGCCAGCTTTACCGGGGCGGCAAGACGCCTGGAGAAGATCAACGAGCGGCCGGGATTTATTGCCTACCGGGATTTCGCACATGCGCCTTCTAAACTGAAAGCTACGCTCGATGCCGTACGGGCCCAATACCCTGAACATCGTTTAATTGCCTGTTTCGAACTGCATACCTATAGCAGTTTAAATGAAAGCTTTTTATCCCAGTATGCACATACGATGAGTACCGGCGACCGGAACGCGGTATTCTTCAGCGCACATGCCTTATCTTTAAAAGGATTACCTGCGCTGGAACCGGAAAAGGTGAGAAACTATTTCGGGTCTGAGGACCTGCAGGTATTCTGCGAAAAAGAGGCCCTGCGCCAGTGGATCGAAAGCCAGATACAATCGGCCGATACGCCGGTTTGCCTCCTGCTGATGAGCTCAGGAACTTTCGACGGTATGGACCCGCATTTCTAATACGGGTATAACCGGTCCGGCTTTTCCTGTCCGCAATTTTCCTGTTATTTATTCTCTTAAAAAACATACGCCCCGGGCGGTAATATCAATTATATAAAATGAACAAAATTCTAGTAGCTAATCGTGGAGAAATTGCATTACGGGTAATGCGTTCTGCAAAAGAAATGGGCATTAAAACCATTGCTGTCTTTTCTGAAGCCGATCGCCTGATGCCTTTCGTTACCTATGCTGATGAAGCGGTATGTATTGGCCCGGCAGCCTCCGCGCAATCCTACCTTAAAGCCGACACTATTATCGCTGTTGCGAAACAATACGGCGCCGATGGCATACACCCGGGTTACGGCTTCCTGAGCGAAAATGCAGGCTTTGCGCAGGCCGTTGCTGATGCCGGCCTCAGCTTTATTGGCCCTTCAGCTTATTCTATCGAAATGATGGGAAGTAAGATAGCGGCTAAACAGGCGGCACAAAAGTTTAACGTCCCTATGGTTCCCGGCACCGACCAACCCTTAAAAGACTATGAAGAAGCAAAGACAATCGCAGAACAGATAGGCTACCCTCTTCTCATCAAGGCTTCGGCCGGTGGTGGCGGTAAAGGAATGCGGGTAGTGACCGCGGCCGCCGAGCTGGAAGAACAGATGCGCATGGCCAAAAGCGAGGCACTGAACGCGTTCAGTAACGACGACGTATTCATCGAAAAATACATCAGCGCGCCCAAGCACGTAGAAATCCAGCTACTGGGCGATCAGCATGGAAATTACCTCTACCTTTTCGAGCGGGAATGCTCTATACAAAGGCGTCACCAGAAACTGATCGAAGAGGCTCCTTCTTCCTGCCTGACTCCCGATGTGCGCGAAGCAATGGGCAAATGTGCCGTAGATGTGGCACGGGCTTGTAAATATTATGGCGCCGGCACCGTAGAGTTCCTCGTAGATGATGAGCTCAATTTTTATTTCCTGGAAATGAATACCCGCCTGCAGGTAGAACACTGTGTTACGGAAATGATCTGTGGTATAGACCTGGTTAAAGAGCAGATCCGCATAGCCCGCGGCGAAAAACTATCGGTAAGCCAGGAGCAATTACGCATTCACGGCCATGCTATCGAACTAAGGGTATGCGCAGAAGATCCGCTTAATAATTTTATGCCCGATACTGGCCGTTTAAACATGTATGTGCGCCCGCAAGGGCCGGGCATCCGTGTAGACGACGGATACGAACAGGGTATGGACATTCCTATATTCTACGATCCAATGATTGCCAAGCTGGTGGCCTGGGGCGCTACCCGGCAGGAGGCCATAGATCGCCTTTGCCGGGCCATAGACGAGTATAAGATACAGGGCATACAAACTACCCTCTCCTTCGGTAAATGGGCTGTACGCCAGCCGGCCTTTGTAGAAGGCAAATTCGACACCAATTTTATTGGCAAGTATTTTAAGCCCGAATACCTTCTCAACGAAAGCGAAGAAGAACGCGAAATAGCGGCCGCCCTGGCCAATACCTTATGGGATGCCGGAAAAAAAGAAAAGCAAGAACTCGCCGAAAATAAAGGTATTTCAAAATGGAAGCTGCAACGCTCCTGATCAAGTTATTCCAGGCTTCAAGGAGCCTTTAACGGAGTACTAAAGAAATAATGCAAATAAAAATATCAAATTAGCAAGCCCTGGGGTTGGTAATTTAAAATACATGCTTTACTTTTGCACTCCTTTCAACAGAAAACAAAACGGTCGATTCCGTAGCTCAGTTGGTAGAGCAATACACTTTTAATGTATGGGCCCT
>JBEBWN010000003.1:0-32877 GCA_040392235.1 Taibaiella helva
TCTATATTGGGATTTATTCTAGTACTTCGCCGCCCTCCTTCTCTAGCTAGGGATGAGACATAGAGGGACAGCATATTGCTTAAACAGCATAAAATAAAAAAATGGCTTTTCATTTCTTAGTGGGTTATATAAACACCAACCGTAGTATCGGTTAATAGGGTTTCTCCAGTTGTAATCACTTCAATTATGAAGCTATGGTATGCCGGGATATCGGGCATTTCACTGAAGCGAATGCGGCCGCCCGTTACCGAAGTAATATCATATTCTGTTTCTTCCAGTGTGGCATTGTACGCGTCTACAAATTTCCGGATGCTAAGGAAATTCTGGCTTGTGTCATTGCCCGGCTTCATCGCTAATGTTACCAAATCTGTTATCTCCCTTCCTGCCGGATAATTGGCGTTAAAGTTATTTACAGTATAAAACTTGAGGTCTTTGACTCTTTCTAAGTTATGCGTAGTCGAAGGGGATTTAAAGGCATTGGCCTGTGAAAAAAGCGGTAAATTATAAGACGGCGCGCAACTAATAGACCGAGAGCTAAAGGACAACAAAATATAGAAACTATCCGCTTTACAAGTATCTTTTTCATGCAGTATCTGCTCTTCCCAGGAACCAGTCTTCCGGACAATGTCCATTTGTACACCCTCAAAAATGGCATAACGTATAGCCTTGGTACAACTATACATCAGTACTGCAACAAAAAAACTGCCGGCTATTAAAGAAACAGAACGCAATAACAGTCTACCCATAAAATGAATTATTATTCGATTAAGACGAGAATATATAGTCCCATATTGAGTTAGCGGTAAATTATTTTGGCTTTTTAAATTTTTTGCAAAAAATGGTCTTGCAAAAAAAAGGGCAGAAAGCTTGTCGCAATCTGCCCGGAATAATCTTCGGCTAGCACAAAAGCCGTTTGCAATAGCTGCAAACAAATTCCTTATTTAAAAGCGTTGAAGCCGGTTATATCCTGGCCGGTTATGAGTAAATGAATATCGTGCGTTCCTTCATAAGTAATAACAGATTCCAGGTTCATCATGTGGCGCATAATACTGTACTCGCCCGTAATGCCCATTCCACCTAATATTTGCCGCGCTTCTCTGGCAATCGATACGGCAATTTGACAGCTATTACGCTTAGCCATAGATATTTGTTCGGGTGTAGCCCTACCCTCTCCACGCAAAACGCCTAAACGCCATACCAACAGCTGCCCTTTAGTGATTTCCGTGATCATTTCGGCGAGTTTTTTTTGTGTAAGCTGGAAGGCTCCGATGGGCTTATTGAACTGGATACGTTGTTGCGCATAACGCAAGGCTGTATCATAACAATCCATAGCACTGCCTAATGCGCCCCAGGCTATACCAAAACGCGCGCTGCTTAAACAGCCAAGGGGGCCCTTTAAACCGGTAACGCGCGGCAGAATATTTTCCTTCGGCACCTTTACGTTATCAAACACCAGTTCACCGGTGGCCGAAGCCCGGAGGCTCCACTTGCCATGCGTCTCCGGTGTCGAAAACCCCTCCATTCCCCGCTCCACGATCAATCCTTGTATTTTACCCTCCGGATTCCGGGCCCATACTACGGCAATATCAGCAAAGGGAGCATTAGATATCCACATTTTAGAGCCGTTCAATACTACATGATCGCCAGCATCCGTAAAATTCGATAGCATTCCTGCCGGGTTGGAACCATGGTCAGGTTCTGTTAGTCCAAAGCAACCCATTAATTCGCCAGTAGCCAGTTTAGGTAAATACTTCTTTTTTTGCTCTTCACTTCCGTATGTTAGAATAGGATACATAACCAGCGAACCCTGTACAGAAGCCGTAGACCTCACTCCGGAATCGCCCCGCTCCAGTTCCTGCATCATGATGCCGTAAGAAATATAATCTAAGCCGGCTCCTCCGTATTCCTGTGGCACAAATGGGCCAAAACAACCCTGCTCGCCCAGTCCTTTAATAATCTGCCGGGGAAATGTAGCCTGTTGAGCGTACTCTTCAATAATCGGGCTGATCTCCTTCTTAACATATGCCCTTACAGAATCCCGAATTATTTTATGCTCATCGGTTAACAATTCGTCCAGTAAGTAATAGTCGGGATGCTGATATAAATCTTGTGCCATAGCGTTTTTTAGCTTTATTTCCGCGCAAAGGTAACAATTTGGCTTAATTGCTTATCGGTTTAACGTAAATAATAATGACAATATTTCTGTTGCAAGAATTCATATAAATATACATAAAAAATTATTTTTCAAATATTTATAGTAATTAAAATTCGCCAACATTCGAATATGCCTCATATGACACTGACAAAAAAAATTGGAATAAAATTTGATAGTAATATAAGCGATGGCGCAAAACCGGTACCTGGCTACCGATCAAAATACGACAAATAAATTACGGGCTTACCTTCTGGTTTTATAACTCTTTTTGCAAAAAAGGGGTTAAAATGTTTTTTTTAACAGCAGCAGACAAACTAAACCCAACGTTACCGCGTTTTTTTATCGTCTTTCGGGTTGATTTCCAGGAAAAACATTAAAAAAATTATTACATTTTTTTATTTTTGCGCAGCAAAGCAGTTTAATTAGTTAAATTTTAAATATATCCAATTATGAGGCAGCTCAAAATTGCTACTCAGATTACGAATCGTGATTCGCAGGCGGTAGAGAAGTATCTTCAGGAAATAAGCCGTATTTCCATGATTACACCCGAGGAGGAGACCACCTTAGCTCAAAAAATTCATGTTGGCGATCAACGCGCCCTTGAAAAACTGGTAAAGGCTAACTTGCGTTTCGTAGTTTCTGTTGCCAAGCAATACCAACATCAGGGCTTGTCATTAAGTGATCTGATTAATGAAGGGAATCTCGGTCTGATTAAAGCGGCCCAACGTTTTGATGAAACCAAAGGTTTTAAATTTATCTCTTATGCCGTATGGTGGATTCGTCAATCTATATTGCAGGCATTAGCGGAGCAAGGCCGTCTGGTGCGCTTGCCTCAAAACAAGATCGGCACCTATAACAAAGCAAATAAAGCCTATATCGCTTTTGAACAGGAACATGAGCGCGAACCGTCAACTGAAGAGCTGGCCAGTATC
Organism: Taibaiella helva; assembly: GCA_040392235.1. GTDB lineage: Bacteria > Bacteroidota > Bacteroidia > Chitinophagales > Chitinophagaceae > Taibaiella > Taibaiella helvus_A. Next base: position 3,088 of record JBEBWN010000003.1, read on the forward strand.
CTGGAAATGAGCGAAACCGAAATTGCCAATATTTTCAGCAGCAATACCCGCCACACTTCCCTGGATGCTCCGGTGCATGAAGCGGAAGATGTTGCCATGGGTGATTTACTGGAAGGAAGCAACGATACAGACGATAACGTAATGAAGGATTCTCTGAAAGCGGAGATTCAACGTATTTTAAAATCCCTTAGTGTGCGGGAAGCAGAGATCATATCTGCTTATTTTGGCTTAGAAGGCGATAGTGGCCCTTCTGTCGAGGAAATTGGCCAAAAATATGATCTTACTAAAGAACGTATCCGTCAGATTAAAGAAAGGGCAATAAAACGCCTGCAAAAAGCCCGCTACAGCGGTTCCCTGAAGTCGTACCTGGGTTAATTCACGAAAAATAACTTTATAAAAACTCCTGGCTTATCAACCAGGAGTTTTTGTATGGAAAGAAGACATTATTTTGAAATAAATTCAAAATAATTACCAATAATTTTCCCGGCACAAACGTTTAATAAACTTCTAAACAATAAAGCGCTTTTAATCTAACCAATCCTAATGAATAAATCTTTCCTTTTCCTGCTGCTGCTCTGTTGCACGCAGCTGGCCCTGGCGCAAAACAAGTTTACTCTAAGCGGTTACATTAAAGACAGCAAGAACGGAGAAACCCTTATTGGCGCTACTGTAAAAGCAGAGGGGCAAGCTGCCCTTGGTACACAATCGAACGATTACGGTTTTTTTTCCTTAACCCTGCCTTCCGGTTCTTATAATATCATTGTCACCTCTATTGGCTACGATGAAAAAATTATCGCCTTAACACTTAACAGCAATCAACAACTGGATATTCAAATGAACCAGGGTGGTAGCGAGATAGAAGAAGTTGTTATTAAGGCGGAAGGGGAAGACCGGAATGTTACCTCTGCCCGCATGGGCGTGGAGCAGATCAGCATTAAAGAGATTAATAAACTACCTGTTTTATTTGGTGAGCGGGATGTGATTAAAGCCTTAACCCTGCTGCCAGGTGTTAAGTCGGGTGGTGACGGCAGTAGCAGCTTTTTTGTACGCGGAGGCGCTGCCGACCAAAACCTGATCCTGCTGGATGAGGCTATCGTGTACAATCCCTCACACCTGCTCGGCTTCTTTTCAACCTTCAATTCGGACGCCATTAAAAATGTAACCCTTTATAAAGGCAATATGCCTGCCCAGTTCGGCGGACGCCTTTCATCCGTTATGGATGTAAAAATGAACGATGGCAGTAACCTGGATTTTCATGTCAACGGCGGAATAGGATTAATTTCCTCCCGCCTCAGTGTTGAAGGTCCTATTGTAAAAAACAAAGGTTCCTTCCTGATCAGCGCAAGGAGGACATATGCAGATGCCTTCCTGAAATTCGGTTCGGATAGTACAATCCGGAATAACACCTTATATTTTTATGATATCAATGCCAAGGCCAATTATCAATTTGGCAAGAAAGACAGAGTATACCTTTCCGGTTATTTCGGTAAGGATAAATTAGGCCTTAACGACCTGTTTGGCCTTAATTGGGGCAACAGTACAGGAACATTACGTTGGAACCACCAGTTCAGTCCGAAAGTTTTCTCCAATACTTCTCTTATTTATAGCGATTACAACTATGATATTTCCATTAAACTGGCGTCGTTGGAAGGACGTATCCAGTCCCGGATCAGGGATTGGAATTTTAAAGAAGAGGTCAGCTTTTACCCCAATGCACAGAACGAGATTAAGGTGGGCCTAAGTTCCATCTACCATACCATTAAACCCGGTATCTATAGCGGTACCGTAACCTTATCCAATGAACCCGATAATCATTCCTGGGAAAATGCCGTCTACATTAATAATACCTGGAAAGCAACGCCCCGCCTGAACGTAGATTATGGTATCCGCGTCAGCGCATTCTCTGTGCTTGGTGGTGACAATAAGTTCTATACACTCGACGAAAACAAATCCATTACGGATACCCTGATCTATGCTAAAGGCAGCATTGTCAAAACATATATACAACCGGAACCGAGAATAGCAGCCAGTTATAGGTTAACCACCTCATCATCTGTTAAGGCTGCCTACTCTCGTAACGCCCAATACCTTCACCTGATCTCCAATTCCAATACCGCCAATCCTACAGACAAATGGATACCTACCAACAATATTATCAAACCGGAAATATCAGATATCGTTTCACTGGGATATGCCCGCAACTTTAACGACAACAAATACGAGATGAGCATAGAGGGCTATTACAAACTCATGCAGAATCAAATAGACTATAAAGACGGGGCCAATGTTGTGAGTAACGAGCCCGTTGAGCCCCAATTGCTGTTTGGAAAAGGTCGCGCTTACGGGGTCGAAGTTCTGCTACGGAAAACGAAGGGCAGGCTTACCGGCTGGGTAGGCTATACCTTATCGCGTACCGAAAAGCAAATTGACGGTATTAACAATAACGACTGGTACGTTGCCCGCCAGGACAGAACACACGATTTATCTATTGTGGCGATTTATGAAGTGAGCAAACGGCTGACCGTCTCCGGTACCTTTGTTTACAATACAGGAAACGCGGTGTCCTTCCCCAGCGGCAAGTATAAAGTGGATGACCAGGTGGTGTTCCTTTACACAGAAAGAAACGGATACAGGATGCCAGCATATCACCGGATGGATTTGAGCGCCACCTGGAAGCTAGGCAACGATAAAAAGAGGTTCCAATCAGAACTGGCTATTGGGCTCTACAATGTCTATGGACGCGAGAATGCCTATGCGATCACCTTCAGGGAGAACCCTGAAGATCCCAGCCGCACCCAGGCATTGCGTACCGCCCTGTTCCGCTTCGTTCCCTCTATTACTTACAACTTTAAATTCTAAAGCAAATGAGATCTACTTCAGGCTTCATTGCCCTACTTCTGCTACTTTCCGGCATGGTATCCTGCCAAAAGGTTATTGATATCAACATAAATGACTCAAATACACAATACATCGTTGAAGGGGAAATTACAGATGCACCTGGCCCCTATCAAATAAAGATTTCTTTATCGAAAAACTTTGATGAGGATAATAATTTTCCGCCGGTAATGGATGCGCTGGTTTATATTACAGACGAAACTACGGGATATACCGACACCCTTAGTCCCCTGGGGGCAGGCCGCTACCAAACTACCAACCTGCAAGGTGTTGCAGAGCACCGCTATAAACTATCTATTGCAGTCGAAGATAAAATGCTGACTTCTGTTGCTACGATACCTGCACAGACAGTTATGATAGACAGCCTGTATCTTCGCAAGTCAGATTTCGGAGACGAGACCTACTTTATTGTACCGGTTTATACCGATCCGCCTGGAAAAGGAAACCGCTACCTTATCCGCCAGTACATAAACGGCCAGGTTGTGAAAGGATCTCGTGCCAGGAGCGACGAGGTAACAGATGGAGCAGTTTCGGAATTCCCGCTTTGGTACAATACCAGCGACGAAGCGGACAACCCGTTGATCAATAACGGCGATAGCGTTAAGGTAGAGCTGCTGTCTATTCCGCAGGAAGTATATGATTTTTACCGTACCCTGGAAACAACGATAGACCAGAATGCCGCCGCGCCGGCCAATCCCCTATCTAATGTGCAGGGTGCAATAGGCGTGTTCAACGCTGCGACAATACACAGCAGAACCATAAAGGCTACCTTTTAACGAGTGAACAATAACAGGTCCCTTGCAACCTCTGTGTACAAATGTTCTTCAGGTTGCAAGAGCTTCAAACTTCCGTATAACGTTAACAAGCTGTTGCACATGCTCCAGGCTGATTGCATTATATAACGAGGCGCGAAAACCACCAACACTTCTATGTCCCTTTATTCCTGTAATGCCATTTTTCAATGCAAAGTCGAGGAATGCAGCCGTATATTCCTCACTATAAGCGCGGAAACATACATTCATCGAACTGCGGCTGGCAACGTCGGCTACGCCATAAAACAGAGGGCTCTCGTCTATAGTTTTGTATAATAGCGCCGCTTTCTCGCCATTGCGTGCTTCCAGTTCTTTTATACCCTGCCCTCTAATCCAACGAAGATTAAGCAGGCTGCAATAAATAGCAAATACCGGCGGCGTATTCAACACAGAGTTATGTCGGCTCAGCACCTGATAGTCCAGGATTTCCGGTAGCTCGCGAACCGGGCCCTTATCCAGCAATGCCTTTTTTACTACTACTAACGTTACTCCGGCAGGACCGATGTTTTTCTGCGCAACAGCATAAATAAGGTCAAATTTATCATAATCCAATACCCTGCTGAATAGCTCCGAGCTCATATCAGCAACAAGCGGTACAACCGTTTCAGGAAAATGCCGGAACTGCGTACCAAAAATGGTATTATTACCGGTCAGGTGCAAATACGCCAGTTCTGGCGGTATCCCCGCCCATTGCGGAATGTGCTTATAACGCTCCTCCCGCGACGAGGCGACAGTTGCCGTTTGCCCATACAACCGGGCCGCCTTTATTGCTTCAGCCGCCCAATGCCCACTATCAATATACCCCGCAGTCTGGCCTTCGGCTAAGAAATTCATGGGCACCATACTGAATTGCAAACGTCCCCCACCCTGTAGCCAAAGCACCTCATATTCCTGCTCTACATTCAGTAACTCCCGCACCAAGGCATTGGCCTCATCCAGAATAGCCTGGAAAAGCGCGCCCCTATGCGGTATCTCCAGGATAGATAGACCAGTGTTATCGTACTCCATGATGGCCTTTGCAGCCTGATCCAGTACTTCCCGCGGAAGCGTGGCCGGACCGGCATCAAAATTCAACAACATATAAAAATATTTTACGCGGGGTTAAAAAAGAATATGTTACACAAACAGAGACTGATAAATTTCGCTAACCTTTGTTGCTGTACGGATGGTAATGCCATGCTGTTGGCTATCTAAACCCTTCGCATTAGCTTTTGGTATAATAATCGCATCCATACCCATCTTGGCGGCTTCAGCAATACGCTGATCAATACGATTCACCGCTCTGATCTCTCCGCTCAAACCTACTTCGCCAACCAAACATATATTAGAGGGCAGGGCTACATCCTCGTAAGACGATAGTAAGGCACATACCACTGGAAGATCGATCGAAGGATCATCTATTTTCAGTCCGCCTGCAATATTGAGGAAAACATCTTTCATTCCAAAATGAAAACCACCCCGCTTTTCCAGAACAGCCAGTAGCAGTTGCATCCTGCGTAAATCCATCCCATTCGTTGTACGTTGCGGCGTTCCATATACCGATTGCGTAACCAGCGCCTGCACTTCGATCATCATTGGCCGGGAACCTTCAATGGTTGCGGCTATCGCCACGCCACTCAGCGGTTCATCATGCTGTGTTAACAATATTTGCGATGGATTGGCTACACCATGCATACCAAGCGAGGTCATTTCGTAAATACCCAATTCAGATGTAGAACCAAAACGGTTTTTTAAAGTGCGTAGTATGCGATAAGCATAATGCCGGTCGCCCTCGAACTGTAATACCGTATCAACCATATGTTCTAGTATCTTCGGTCCTGCAATGCTGCCATCCTTGGTAATATGGCCTATAATACAGACAGGTGTATTCGTTTGTTTGGCAAAACGCTGCAACTCTGCTGCGCATTCCCTTACCTGCGATACACTACCCGGGGCGCTTTCTACAAAAGGTGATTCCAGAGTTTGTATCGAATCTATGATTACCCATTGGGGGCGAAGCTTCTTAATTTCCTGGAAAATAACAGAAGTGTCCGTCGTTGTAAGCAAATAAAGATTATCGTTCTGCGCGCCCACCCGGTCTGCGCGCATCTTTATCTGGTGCACACTCTCTTCTCCCGACACATATAATATAGTCGCTCCTTTCCATTGCAGGGCACATTGCAGGAACAGTGTGGACTTTCCTATACCAGGCTCTCCGGCCACCAACACTACCGAGCCCTGAACCAGGCCCCCACCTAAAGTTCTGTTCAATTCCGGGTCTGGCAGAATCAGGCGGATTTCATCTTCCGCCACTACCGAACCGATACTCCGCGCCTTAGCCGCTTCGCCGTCGTCCACCCACAATTCGTTCGGTTTATTTTTGCCATCCTTCTTTACAGGCTCCTCAACAAAGGAATTCCAGGCTCCGCAAGAAGGACATTTCCCCGTCCATTTAGGACTTTCGTAACCGCACTGCTGACAAAAAAATGAGATTTTACGTTTCAAGTAAACTGGATTTTATGCACTGCAATATTACTACCAAAAAGCGCTCAAATTCTTGATCGGCAAATCAAAAAACAATAAGCATAAAAAAACCGTCCTGAAGAAGCAGGACGGTACTTACTAACCCTTTTTAACATTATTGATTATACAAAAATAAGATTCTATGCGAATAATGGGAAATCAAATTTATCAACAGATTCTATAATGAACTATAAAACCAGGATCATAATAAGCAAAAAACACATAAAATAAATAAAGAATACCAAATTATTCTGCTTTTTTCAGTAAAACGGGCGATATATGCAGGCCCATGTTACGGATGAGCTCGCTGGCAAATTCGCTTGTTTTGAGCAAAGTTGCGTCTGTCATCAAATTATAAAAATCTATAGTTACGGTTTTCCTCATAATAGTGGCGCTCAATCCGCCAGTGATTAAGTCTGCCGCTTCCTGCCAGCCTAAATATTCGAGCAACATTACACCGCTTAAAATTAAAGACGAGGGGTTCATGGAATCTGTATTTGCAAAACGCGGAGCAGTACCATGCGTTGCTTCAAAAATAGCATGACCGGTTTTGTAGTTGATATTGGCGCCCGGCGCAATGCCGATACCGCCCACTGCTGCCGCCAGTGCATCCGATATATAATCTCCGTTCAGGTTTAAGGTAGCTACCACCGAATAATCCTTAGGCGCCAACAATATTTGCTGTAAGAAATTATCTGCAATAACGTCATTAATAATAACCTTACCCTGCGACTTGGCTATACGTAATGCCTCATTAGCTTCCTTTTCCCCTTGTTCTTTCTTAATGGTCTCCCATTGGTCCCAGGTAAATACTTTATCGCCAAATTCATTCCGGGCAAGTTCATAACCCCAGTTCTTAAATCCGCCTTCAGTGAACTTCATTATATTCCCTTTGTGCACCAGGCTTACTGTAGGTTTGTTATGCTGTAAAGCATACTCTATAGCAGCCCGTACAAGGCGCTCAGAACCTTCTTTGGACACCGGTTTTACGCCAAAGGAAGAGGATTCGGGGAAACGGATTTGCGTAACCCCCATTTCATTCAACAGGAAATTCTTAAACTTTTCGGCTTCGGGGGTACCGGCCATATATTCAATCCCCGCATAAATATCTTCTGTATTTTCCCGGAAGATAACCATATCCACCCATTCCGGATGTTTTACGGGAGAAGGTACACCCTGAAACCACCTAACCGGCCGAAGGCATACATACAGGTCCAGCGTCTGGCGTAGCGCAACATTCAAGGAACGAATGCCACCACCAATTGGGGTTGTTAACGGTCCTTTTATGGAAACCAGGTATTTGCTGGCTATTTCCAGCGATTCCTCCGGCAGCCATTCGCCGGTGGCATTAAATGCTTTTTCTCCAGCAAGAATTTCTTTCCAATGTATTTTGCGGGCACCCTGATAGGCTTTCTCCACTGCAGCATCAATAACCCGAACAGAAGCCTTCCAGATATCAGGTCCGATACCGTCTCCCTCAATAAAAGGGATAATAGGATGGTTAGGAATATTCAGTTTATTATCCAAACCCATCGTAATAATTTCGCCTGTACCACTTACCGGGGTATTATCTGTTGCTGAATTGACCATTGTCATATATTTCTTGTTCGTTTTTCAAAATGAGCCGTAAAATTAAGCAATCTGGCGCGTAGTTACTGTTTCTTTATTTAAAAGAAATCGATGCGGTTAAAAGCGCCAGAGCCTTAAACTATATTGATTGGTAATTGTTTATTACTTACTTTTGACAAACAAATTATAGACACTCTATGGCTGTAAAAGCAAAGAATGAACTTAAAATCGGGATTCTGGTAGCGGTAACTATTACCTTATTCATACTTGGGTTTAACTTTCTTAGAGGAAAAGGTTTTTTTTCAACAGATAAAGAATACTACTCATATTACGAAAATATACAAGGCCTGCAGGAGTCAGCAGCTATACAGCTGAATGGCTATAAAATCGGAAAAGTTTCCGAAATCATACTGGAAGGCAATCAAAAAATAAAAGTCATTTTCCAGATCCGGAAGGATATACAGATCCCTGTAGGGTCCTTTGCGCAGCTCACCGCAAACGACCTGATATCCGGAACCAAGATTATCAGCCTCAGCCTTTCCGACAAGAAAAAGTACCTCCAGGAAAATAGTTTTATAGAAGGCAAAGCTTCTTCGGGTATATTAGACAACTTGGGAGAACAGGCAAGCCCGATTTTTGGCGTATTACAACATACGCTCGTTTCCCTCGATACGGTAATCAACACTATCAACGATCTCATTAACGAAGATACCCGCAAACACCTTAACGCCAGCTTCGCCTCCCTGGAAATTGTACTGCAGCAACTGTCGCAGTTGTCTAGCCAGTTGAACGCACAAAGCGGTAGTCTTGCAGGTGTTATTAAAAACGCCAATAGTATTACCAGCAATCTGGCAAACAGCAATAACCAAATTACCAATACTTTAGGCAACCTGGAAAACTTTTCCAACCAGCTGAATGCCGCTCCTATACAACAAACCTTAGACGAACTGAATGCTGCTGCTAGCGGCTTGCAAAGCATTGTGTCTAAAGTGAACGACAACAATGGCAGTGTCGGCATGCTTCTTAACGATAAAGAGCTCTATAATAACCTTACCCATACTTTGGGTACTTTAAATATCCTTTTAGGTGACCTGAAAGCGAACCCGGCTAAATACATCAATGTATCTGTTTTTGGCAGGAAAGCACAATAGTATTGCAGGTTAATAATATCCCTGCATAAAAAGAGCCACAAGGTTGGGAAAAAGCACGGGGCCGTTCAATAACACTTGAACGGCCCCGCATCATATAAGAAATTTCTTATCTGATTATAATACAGTAATGTTAACTGCATTTAATCCTTTTTTACCGTTCCTAACATCGAAAGTTACCCTGTCGTTTTCACGAATCTGAACTCCGTTGAGATCTGAAACATGAACAAAAACATCCGGACCGCCATCGTTAGGTTTAATGAAACCAAATCCTTTGGTTTCATTGAAAAATTTTACTGTACCTTCTTGCATTGTGTTTAAATAAAAAAATTAAAAATAATAACCGAAAGTAAGTGAAAAACATGAAAAAAAATCACAAAATGTCAGGTATTTTTTGTCCGTTATTCCAGCCTTACATAGCTGTTGGTACATCAATTGAGCTGTTGAAGCCAGCATAACACGTCTGTCCCTCTGGCGAGCACTTTAGCTCCATCTGCCTTTTACGTTTGTGTCTAAATAATTACTAATTTTGCACATCTTTTACCATTCTCTTTTATACACAATATGAATCTTTTTGCACAGCTGCAGCATGAGTTTCTCCAACGCCACGTTGGTCCTAATGAACAGGAAACGGTCGAAATGTTGGAAACCATTGGTATTACTAGTATTGACGAGCTAATCGACAAGACCGTTCCGAAATCGATCAGACGTCCGGAGCCACTGAATTTGCCGGCAGCACTCAGCGAAGCAGAGTATCTTCGGTTACTCAAAAACATCTCTCTAGGCAATAAGGTTTCTAAAACATATATCGGCCAGGGATATTATGATACCCATACGCCAAGCGTAATATTGCGCAACATATTTGAAAATCCGGGTTGGTATACGCAGTATACTCCCTACCAGGCAGAAATAGCCCAGGGGCGCCTGGAAAGCTTGCTGAACTTCCAAACAGTTGTTAGTGAGCTCACCGCGCTGCCTATAGCTAACGCATCCTTATTAGACGAAGCTACTGCTGCCGCTGAAGCGATGGCCATGTTCTTCAATTTATTGAATAAGAACCATGACAAAATAGACCGTCCTAAAATGTTTGTGGACAACGAAATATTCCCACAAACAAAAGACGTACTACTAACAAGGGCTACACCTTTAGGCATCGAGCTCGTATTTGGCGACTACAAAAACACTACTATTGACAGTCAATACTTTGGAGCATTGGTGCAATATCCTAATGACAAAGGTTCTGTTGAAGATTATCGCGATTTTATAGCTGAAGTACATGCAGTTGGTGCCTTTGTTGCTATGGCAACAGATCTGCTGGCCCTTACCGTACTGACGCCCCCGGGAGAATTAGGAGCGGACGTTGCATTTGGCGTAGCACAGCGCTTTGGAGTACCCTTAGGATTCGGAGGACCACATGCAGCATTTTTCTCTTGTAAAGATGAGTTCAAACGTAGTATCCCCGGACGTATTATCGGAATCAGTGTCGATGCAAACGGACAAAGAGCGCTGCGTATGGCATTGCAAACAAGAGAGCAGCACATTAAACGCGAAAAAGCCACTTCCAATATCTGTACCGCACAAGCCTTATTGGCCAATATGGCGGCGATGTACGCTGTTTATCATGGTCCCCTGGGACTGAAACAAATCGCATTGCGTGTAAATGCATTAACCCAAACCCTGGCTAATGCCTTACGGGAAGCAGGCCACACCCTACTGTCCGACTCTTTTTTCGATACCATTGTTATCAAAGCGGATAACGTTGCGGCGATTCGGGAAAAAGCAGAAAACCACAATATCAATTTCCGTTATTTCCCTGAGGAAAATAACCTGATTGGAATTTCTCTTGATGAAACAGTTTCGTTCGAGGATCTGGCCGATATTATCAATGTGCTAAACCTGGTTGAAGGAGCAGTAAGTTATGAAATTGACGAAGAAAACCTATTGGAAAGTTTGCCACTGGAACTGGTGAGAACTTCTGAATACCTGACACATGAGGTATTCAACGCACATCATAGCGAAACAAAAATGATGCGCTACATCAAGTACCTGGAAAACAAAGACTTAAGCCTTAATACCAGTATGATTTCCCTGGGTAGCTGTACCATGAAACTCAATGCAGCTACAGAAATGATTCCGCTAAGCTGGAGCCACTGGTCTAAAATTCACCCTTTTGTTCCTGCCGAGTATGCGAAAGGATATCTTCAGATTGTAAAAGAGCTGGAACAATACCTATGCGAAATTACGGGTTTCGCAGCTTGCAGTTTACAGCCCAATAGCGGCGCCTCCGGCGAATACGCTGGTCTGCTCGCCATTCGCGGCTACCACGAAAGCAGAGGAGAGCAAGACCGTAATATTATCCTGATTCCGATTTCAGCGCACGGAACTAATCCGGCCTCCGCTGTAATGGCAGGTTATAAAGTAGTGGTGGTTAAAGCATTGGAAAATGGCAACATCGATATCGATGATTTAAAAGCCAAAGCAGAGCAGTATGCCGCCAATCTTGCCGGTGTAATGATCACCTACCCTTCTACTTACGGTATCTACGAAGAAAATGTAAAAGATATCATCGATATCGTTCATAGCCATGGCGGCCAAGTATATATGGATGGGGCCAATATGAATGCACAGGTAGGCATTACTGCTCCGGGATATATCGGTGCAGACGTTTGCCATCTTAACTTGCACAAGACCTTTGCTATTCCACATGGCGGCGGTGGCCCCGGTATGGGCCCTATTTGTGTGGCAGCCCACTTAAAACCATTCCTCCCAGGCCATGTTTTCGGCAAATCGGCCTTAGTCCACAAGGGAGCCAATAGCGTTTCGGCTGCTCCTTATGGCTCGGCCTCTATCCTGCTGATTAGCTATGGATATATCCGCCTTTTAGGCCCTGATGGCTTGCGCAAAGCGACAGAATATGCCATGCTGAATGCGAACTATATGAAAGCCCGCCTGCAAAACGATTATACGATACTTTATTCAGGCGCTAATGGTACCTGTGCCCATGAGTTTATTGTGGACCTCAGGCCATTTAAAAAGTCTGCAGAGATTGAAGCCGAAGATATCGCTAAAAGGCTAATGGATTACGGTTTCCATGCTCCAACAATGAGCTTCCCCGTACCGGGCACTATTATGATCGAGCCCACTGAAAGCGAAGATAAAGCGGAACTGGATCGTTTTTGCGATGCATTATGCTCCATACGGGAAGAAATCAAAGCCGTGGAAGAGAAAAGTGCAGATGCAAAAGATAACCCATTGAAGAACGCACCGCATACACAGGGCATGATTATCACATCAGACTGGAATCATAGTTATTCCCGCGAAAAAGCTGCGTTTCCGTTACCCTATGTGGCTTCTGCCAAATTCTGGCCTTCTGTTGCAAGAGTAAATAATACCGTTGGCGATCGTAATTTAATCTGCACCTGCGAACCTACCGAATCGTATATGCAGGAAGCATAACATTAGCTGGAAATAACTCTATATTAAAGGGAGAGGGGCCGTATTTTCATACAGCCCCTCTCCCTTTATAAAAAAACAAGTTAAGATTTTACTTCAGTGACAGTAACATCCTTTTTTGCCTTCCGCTCCTTAGTTGTTTTTGCCGCTTTCCCCTCTCCTTTTTTGCAACAGCTTTTGCCTTTGCTACAGCCTTCTTTTCCTTGTTCTGCCACGGCTTCTTTCGAGGCCTTGCAGCAGCTCTCTTTTTTAGGATCACCAGCATAAGATCCTATAGCTGCAAACAGAGCCATTCCTAATATAAATCCTTTTTTCTTCATGTCATTATCTTTTTATTGCTTTCAAAGATAGGAAATCAACAATATTAAACCTAATGACCTACTAATGATATGTATGCGTTTTCCATAAATCAATTTCCTATTTTTGCAATCTTACTTATGAAGATGGAACTAAGCAAAAATTACGAACCGCAGCACATTGAACAGAAATGGTATAATCACTGGAACGAAAAAGGATATTTCAACAGTAAGCCCGACAACAGGCCGGCCTATACTATCGTAATGCCCCCTCCCAATGTTACGGGCGTACTTCATATGGGTCATGCCCTGAACAATACCGTGCAGGACATCCTGATACGCAGGGCTAAAATGCAGGGATATAATACTTGCTGGGTTCCAGGTACCGATCATGCGTCCATCGCTACCGAGGCCAAAGTAGTGAACATGCTGAAGGAGAAGGGAATAGACAAAAACAGCCTTTCAAGAGATGCTTTCTTGTCTTATGCCTGGGAATGGAAAGAAAAATATGGCGGCATTATCCTGCAACAGTTAAAAAAATTGGGTTGTGCACTCGATTGGAATCGCACGACCTTCACTATGGATACAGGCTACTATGATGCCGTTATCCGGGTATTTGTTGAACTGTATGAAAAAGGCTTCATTTACCGGGGTATTAAAATGATCAACTGGGACCCACAGGCATTGACGGCCCTAAGTGACGAGGAGGTTATTTATAAAGAAAGCCATTCCCAACTATATTACCTGCAATACAAAATTGACAGCGATAAAGAAGAATATATAACGATTGCCACCGTTCGTCCGGAAACCATCTTGGGTGATACGGCCATTTGCGTACACCCGGAGGATGAAAGATATGCGCATCTAAAAGGGAAACACTGCTTCGTTCCGCTCATCAACAGGAGAATACCGGTTATTTTTGACGAATACATTGACCGGGAGTTCGGAACCGGGGCATTGAAAGTAACCCCTGCTCATGATCTTAACGATTACACCCTCGGCGATAAGCATAACCTGGAGGTTATCGATATACTGAACGACAATGGTACACTGAATGAAGCCGCTCAAATGTATGTGGGTGAAGACCGTTTTGCCGTTCGGAAGAAAATTATTGAGGACCTGAAAAATGCAGGCAATTTCGTCAAACAGGAAGACTATAAAAACCAGGTGGGTGTATCAGAAAGAACGGGTGCGGTAATTGAGCCCAAATTGTCTATGCAATGGTGGTGCAATATGGAGAAAATGGCCACACCTGCCTTAAACGCTGTTTTAAACGAGGCGGTCAACTTCTATCCGCCCAAGTTTAAAAACCTTTACCGTCACTGGATGACCAATATCAAAGATTGGTGCATTAGCAGGCAATTATGGTGGGGCCAACGTATACCCGCCTGGTACGATGCAGAAGGTAGCATTTATGTGGCGCGGACAAGCGAAGACGCCCATACGGAGTACAAAATGAAAAAGCCCGAGCTTTCGGCCAGCAAGCCGGAACTAAGACAGGAAGACGATGTGCTCGACACCTGGTTCAGCAGCTGGTTGTGGCCCCAACAGGTCTTTGGCTGGAACAACGACCCGAAGAACGAAGAGTTGAGCTACTACTACCCTACCAATACACTCGTTACCGCACCCGAAATCATTTTCTTCTGGGTAGCGCGCATGATCATGGCCGGCTACGAGTTTATGGGGGAAAAACCATTTAATGAAGTTTATTTTACCGGTATAGTTAGAGATAAGCTGGGACGGAAAATGAGTAAGTCACTCGGCAACTCCCCCGACCTTCTTAAACTTATCGACGACTTCGGTGCCGATGCCATACGCTTTAGCGTTATGATATCATCTCCGGCAGGCAACGATATACTATACGATGAATCCTTAATTGAACAGGGACGGAACTTTTCCAATAAACTTTGGAACGCTCTGAAACTTATTAAAATGTGGGAAGCAAAAGTTTATCCTCATGAGGATAAACCTACAGAAAGCAGCCTGTTTGCATCGGCTTGGATGAAAGCAAGGATTAGCCAGGCGAAACTGCAAATAGACAGCCAGTTCAAAGAATTCCGTTTAAGCGAAGCATTAAAGAGCGTTTACTCCCTTATTTGGGACGACTTCTGCTCCTGGTACCTGGAATGGGTAAAGCCCAACCAGGATCAGGATATCAGCAAAAGCACCTATGAAGACACCCTTCAACACTTCGAAACACTGCTTCAACTATTACACCCTTTCATGCCCTTCCTTACGGAAGAGTTATTCCATTTGCTCAGGCAACAGCCGGAAGACCTGATGACGAAACAGCTACAGCCGGCTCAAAATGCTGACAAAGCCCTGCTGTCCCAGGGTAATTCGCTACAACAGCTCATAACTGCAATAAGAGATGTCCGCAATAAAAATCAATTAAAACCTAAAGACCAGATATCACTCTATATTAATACTTCAAATGAAAGTTTGTATAAGAGTATCAGCCAGATTTTAACAAGGCAGGTCAATGCCGATTCCCTCCAGATGGTGAACGAGGCCCAACCAGATACCTTTGCTTTGGTCGTAGGCACCGAAAAACTCTATATAAAAAGCCATGCAGAAGTCAACACCGAGATACAGAAATCCAAAATGCAGGAGGAATTAAACTACCTTAACGGCTTCCTGCTAAGCATCGATAAAAAACTAAGCAATGAAAAATTTGTTCAGAATGCAAAACCAGAGATTATTGCAAATGAACAAAAGAAAAAATCGGATGCAGAAGCTAAGATCAAAGCTTTAAGCGAAAGCCTTGCATTACTGTAAATATGCAAGCAGCCAGATCATAATATTGTTTCCGGAAAAGAGCAAAAAAGTTTCAGATGAAGTACTACCTAAAGCTAATCGCAATAAGTTCTATTTTCGTATTGGGTACCAGCCAGGCGCAGCAAACCAATACCAAAAAGAAGGTTATGTACAAGGGTAAAAGCTACCTGTCGGATGGAACAGGCCAGGGTACCATTTCTGTATCCCGGTTTAAATCCATGCTTCACAATGGGCTTATTGCAAAGGATACAGCACAGGTGCAACACCCTGTCCACTCCTTCATTTTTATGTACGCCGAAAGAGGTGTATTTGAAGACAGCACCGGTAAACTACGTATTATGTCCGACAATTTTTCCTTGCAATGCGATTCGGGGAAATTGCCCGAAATGTGGGTTAAAGGCATTAGTACCAAAGCAAAAGCAGGAGACACAGCCTACTACAGCAATGTTCTTTCCTCCTACGACGATTCCGGAAAAAAATTCTTTTATGCCGAACCACTTAAACTGATACTTACGGAAGATTAAATGCCGGTAAAAGCATTATTGCTTTTTACCATCACCATCCTGGGGCTGGTCGTAGTCTTCCATAAAAGAACCAATACATTTTCTTTATGAATAGAACAGCGTTAATAGAACAGATACAAAAAAAGAAGTCCTTTCTTTGTGTCGGATTAGATACAGATATTGCCCGGCTGCCCACCCATTTATTCGCAGAAGAAGATCCGGTATTTGCCTTCAATAAGGCAATAATAGATGCTACCAAAGACCATACGGTAGCCTATAAGATTAATACCGCTTTCTACGAAGCACAGGGCCTGAAAGGTTGGATCAGCATGTCCAAAACCCTCGATTATATACCGAAGGATATATTTACCATAGCGGATGCCAAACGAGGCGATATTGGCAATACAGCAGAACAGTATGCCAAAACATTTTTTGATACTTATCCCTTCGATAGCATTACCGTTGCGCCCTACATGGGTAAAGACAGCATTGCCCCCTTCCTCCAGTTCCCGGGTAAATGGGGCATTATATTAGCCATAACAAGCAATGACGGCAGCAGTGACTTCCAACAGCTATCCCTGTCTACCGGCGGTTCCCTTTACGAGCAAGTGCTAACAACCGCCGCTTCCTGGGGCAATATTGAAAATACCATGTTCGTTGTAGGCGCTACCAGGAAAGAGCAGCTGCAAAGAGTACGCGAATTGGTTCCCGATCATTTCCTGTTAATTCCCGGCGTCGGTACGCAGGGAGGCGATCTGGATGATGTAGCCAAAGCAGCTATAAACAAAGATATCGGCATATTGATCAATGTGAGCCGTGCTGTTATTTTTGCCGGAAATGGCACCGACTTTGCAGATCAGGCAGCGAAAGCAGCCGCTAATTACCGTGAAGTGATGGAACGCTACTTTTAACACAAGCCGGATCAATATATGGTATCCCATACCAACTATAAAACAGGAGCACTATTGCGGGCTATTTCCCCATAGTGCTCCTGTTTTATAATAAACGTTCCACAATTGGCTTTCAATTTGTTCCCCGGGTAAACGATTTTCCGTAACACTGCATATTGCTTCCTTAACCCCAAGACAGCTATAAAAGGAAGACCGCCTCTAATGAGGCGGTCTTCCTTTTATAAACTATAATTTTCCGGACAAGCCATTTTATTTAACTTCCTCATAGTCGGCATCAGCTACATTATCGCTCTGATCAGCTGTAGTGTTGCCTTCCTGTCCTGGCTGGCCGGCAGCACCTTGAGCGCCTCCGTCCTGGTTGGCTTTGTAAATTTCTTCGCTTGCAGCAGCCCAGGCTGTATTCAGTTCTTCCGCAGCCTTATCTATTCCGTCATAATCCTGATTCTTATGGGCTTCCTTCCATTTGTTCAATGCGGCGTCAATAGCATCCTTCTTCTCAACAGGTATCTTATCGCCAAACTCTTTCAATTGCTTCTCCGTATTAAAGATAAGCCCGTCGGCAGTATTCATTTTTTCTACTTGCTCACGTACCTTCTTATCACTTTCCTCATTAGCTTTCGCTTCATTTTTCATTCTTTCGATTTCGTCCTTACTCAATCCGCTACCGGCTTCGATACGGATATTTTGCTGCTTGCCGGTTCCCTTATCTTTAGCCGTTACATTCAGGATACCGTTAGCATCGATATCGAAAATTACTTCTACCTGGGGTACACCGCGGGGTGCAGGAGGAATACCATCAAGGATAAAGCGACCTAGCGACTTATTTTGGTTGGCCATAGGACGTTCTCCCTGCAGCACATTAATTTCTACGCTGGGCTGATTATCGCTGGCTGTCGAGAAGGTCTCACTTTTCTTTGTAGGAATAGTTGTATTAGATTCGATCAGCTTAGTCATTACCCCGCCATAAGTTTCAATACCTAAGGACAATGGTGTAACATCCAGCAACAATACATCCTTTACATCTCCCGTTAACACACCCCCTTGAATAGCAGCACCAATAGCTACAACTTCGTCAGGATTAACACTTCTGTTGGGTTTCTTTCCAAAGAACCGCTCTACAACTTCCTGTATTTTCGGAATACGGGTAGAGCCACCAACAAGTATAATTTCATCGATATCGCTTGTACTTAAACCAGCATCTTTTAAAGCCTTACGGCAGGGTTCCAGCGTTCTTTCCACCAGGCTGTCTGCCAATTGCTCAAATTTAGCGCGGCTCAGCTTGCGCACAAGGTGTTGCGGTACACCATCAATCGCAGTAATATAAGGCAGGTTAATTTCTGTTTCCTGCGAAGACGACAATTCTATCTTGGCTTTTTCCGCTGCTTCTTTCAAACGTTGCCAAGCCATAGGATCTTTATGCAGGTCCACAGTAGGCATATCCTTACGGAATTCGTCAGACAACCAGTCCATAATAACCTTGTCAAAATCATCTCCGCCAAGATGTGTATCACCATTAGTCGATTTTACTTCGAAAACACCGTCGCCCAATTCCAGAATCGACACGTCGAAAGTACCGCCACCAAGGTCAAATACAGCCACTTTGCTATCTGTATGTTGCTTATCCAGGCCATAAGCCAAGGCTGCGGCGGTAGGTTCATTGATAATACGACGGACATTAAGGCCTGCAATTTCACCGGCTTCTTTAGTAGCCTGGCGTTGCGCATCATTGAAATAGGCTGGTACCGTGATCACCGCTTCTTTTACTTCCTGGCCAAGAAAATCCTCGGCAGTTTTCTTCATTTTTTGAAGAACCATTGCCGAAATTTCCTGGGGAGTATATAAACGGCCATCTATATCTACACGAATTGTGTTATTATCACCTTTTACTATCTTATAAGCATTATGTTCCATTTCGCTTCCTACCTCGTCAAAACGGCGGCCCATATAACGCTTGATGGACATAATAGTTTTTGTAGGATTCGTGATCGCCTGGCGCTTCGCCGGATCTCCTACCTTACGCTCTCCGTTGGCCAGAAAAGCCACAATCGAAGGGGTCGTTCTACGACCTTCATCATTTGCAATAACTACCGGTTCGTTTCCCTCCATTACAGAAACGCATGAATTGGTAGTTCCTAAGTCAATTCCGATTATTTTACTCATAGTTATGTTGATTTTTACTCTTTAACAGAGATATTGCTTTTAAAATTTATACAAAACATGTCAACTAATATGCCATATTATCAAACAATGAAAGATTGTCAGTTTTATGCCAAATAGATATATAAAAACAACACTTCAGCTGAAAAAAAGTAGGCTCTCCACAAGTTTGCCCGAAAATGTTGCAGTACAAACCAATTCCTTAATCCATTCTGCCATCCGGCCACTGACAAATTCATTCCTGCCTGCTACCACCTGCTACCACCAGTAAAGGCACTGACGCCTAAAAACACACTCTATTTTAAATCAACCTTTTAAGATCTTTAGATGCAGGAATAAGCATACCGGCTTCGCCATGCTCAACAGGCAAATAAAACATATACGATATAACAATGCTACGCTATTTCGAAAATATATCCTTCGGCACAAGACAACTGCTCTAATTAAACGATCTCCGGCCCTGCACTGTTTCACCTGCACTTTTTTTCCTTTGTCTTTTCCCCTTTTGCCTCATACTACAATCTCTTTTTGGCCTTATCTGCCATCGCAATAACCAATTCATTGTCCGGATCGAGAATATAAGCAGCTTTGATCATACACAACAATAATTCATACTCGAACAGAATATTGTGCGATTTAACACGCTGCGTTCCTTTGTAAGAAGTAACAGCGTCCAGCAGGTACCACAATTCAGCGCGCGCATGAGTCATCGAGTATTTCGATTTAAAGCCGGCTAACACTAATAACGGCTCGGCTATCTCTTCCGCTGACAAACCGAAGGAATACAAAAGTTGGTCTTCGTAATCTGAAGCAAGCCCTCCGGCATCACCATACAACAAGGCATATAGCGAGGCCGCCAGGCGATGTACATCGCCGCAGAACGTGTACAGCATCGCTCTATTTCCCCCTTCATTATACTCGTTTTCACGCTCACTGTTTACCGCCAGAAGATACCAGTCATGAACAACGTTCTTAATAGAGTTATCTTGCCAGAATTGAAAGATACAACGCAAACAGGCTATAGGATCCCGCTCCATCCAATCCAGATAGTAACGCTCTTTTTCGTTTATGGGATACAATATTCCGGTCTCTTCTACCTGCTCTTCGGGAGCAGCCATATCCTCATCAATCAGCAGCTCCGGGGAGGCATCCGCTACAACCCGCGTTGTTGCAATAGCACTGGCTTCAAGCATTTTAAGCAATTCGACGGAAAAGTTGATAAAAAACATCGCGCTTTCCTGGTCTCCAAAATGAGCAAGCCTTAACCAATCCTGTAAGGCTATCCTGAGATCTTTTAAATCATACCTTTCAAAGAATGAGCGCAGTACGCTTTCAGGGTTGTCCATTTCGGATTGACTTAACGATAAAGGCTGCTTGTGCCAATCCGGATACGATGCAGCCATCCTTTGTTTTACATTAGATACCATAAAACTTGTTTTTAAGTGAATAATAGTTGAACAGAATACCAGAAGAGAAAGTCTTCAATATGCCCGTAAGATGCCCTCCCACCCAGATGGCACAGGTAATAATGCAACAGCACAGACAATATCAGATATAGGATACTACCTGCCTTAACACCATGAACATTATAATGCTAACAGCACAAGCAGTTAAACACAATCAATGCAACCAAACTAAAACCAGGAAGACCTTTTAAGACAAAGGCAAATAAAAACGAATAAGGTCCTAAAATCAGATGTCCCTGCAGACCGTTACAACACTAAGATTAAAGAAGAACAAGACTGTATTTTACAATGCGAGGCAAACATAAAACACAGAACAAATACCCAGCATATAAACAACCAAAAACCAAACAAGCAGAAGCGCCTACCAGACAAAATCTTGACGCCGACAGTTCTGACAGAATATCCAAATCAAGAACACCTTAACGTGAATAGCTCAGGCAGCGCAGCGTCAAAAAGCCTTATCCACCTACTACAATCCGATCTTCCCATGCTACTCCGGAAAGACATACTTTTATTATCTTTGTTGTATCTTTTTACTTTCACCACAAAGATAGTCACTTTTTTTGACTATCCAAATTTTTTGGACATTTATGAAAGAAATTTTTCTCTCCAAAAATCTCAATTTTCTGCGCACGTCTAACAACCTGAAACAATACGAAATACAAGAAAAATTAGGCATTAAGCGTAACACCTGGTCCAACTGGGAAAACAGAAAATCCGATCCCAGCATAGAACACATCTTCCAGATTGCCGATTTTTTTGGAGTAGATGTTGGCAGCCTGCTTTCCCGGGATCTGACCAGCTATAACACACAACCGTTAGAACACAATTACGCCAATAGGAAAGTGGAAATGGACGGAGAGCCATATCAAAAGAAGTGTACGCAATGCGTCCAAAAAGAAGAAATTATTGATGCCCAACGCATAACCATCAGTGCACTGCAAGGCCAGGCAGCTGCCTTGCAGAAAGTAGTTCAGCAGTTCCAGAACAGCGAAGACAAAAAACCCCCAACACTATAGATTGTCCAATATATGGACAAAACTACCTATCCCGCAATGCTTTACCGGTTAGGGCTATAAAAACGTCTTCAAGGTTAGCTTCCTTTGCTTTCTTCCTGCGCTCAAAGCCCGAGCTGATCAAATTATCGATCAGTTCGTCCGGTTGCGCTAAAGCAATTATCTTCCCATTGTCCACAATAGCAACCCGGTCGCACAACTCTTCCGCTTCATCCATATAATGCGTGGTCAGGACTATTGTCGTCCCCCATGCCTTTAATTGACGAATCAGGTCCCATAAATTCCGCCGC
Organism: Taibaiella helva; assembly: GCA_040392235.1. GTDB lineage: Bacteria > Bacteroidota > Bacteroidia > Chitinophagales > Chitinophagaceae > Taibaiella > Taibaiella helvus_A. The sequence goes on from JBEBWN010000003.1 coordinate 24,884, forward strand.
GCCTGCGGGTCTAACCCTGTTGTAGGCTCATCCAGGAAAACAATCTTCGGTTTATTAATGATAGTAGTCGCTATAGAAAAACGTTGCTTCTGGCCGCCGGAAAGCTCCTTAAACTTGTTACGCGCTTTATCCTGCAATCCCACCTGCTGCAACAAGGTTTCTGGCCGCACCTTTATATTATACAGCCCAGCAAACAAGGTTATCAATTCATTTAAGTTCAGGTTAGGATAAAATCCCGCAGCCTGGAGCTGTACGCCAATAATTTTCTTTATGCCCTCTGGTTGCCGGTCCAGGTCCATCCCGTCAATCAACACCCTACCCGAGGTCTTCGGGCGCAATGTCTCCATAATCTCCAGCGTTGTGGTTTTTCCCGCTCCATTAGGACCTAACAAGCCGAAAATTTCCCCTTCCGCCACTTCAAAGCTTAACCCCTTTACCGCCTCAAAGTCTCCATACTTCTTTACAAGATCCGTTACGCTGATAATAGCCATAATTGGTAAATATAAATATCCCGTACAACGTTAAAAACGTAGCAGCAAAATTACGGCCATTTTAAACACCGCTCTTAAATATTGTCCATACCGTTCCTTCTTACTGACCACAACTTCCTATACAATAATCCATTCCAGCGCTTTAGAGGTCAATGCCGCATACGAAAAACACCATCGGACCGGTCAATAAGGCCAGCATAGATGCCATAGCTTGCGAAAAGCGGCCTCCTCATTCCGGAAACCGCTTTTCCATCAATCACATATCCTATATAAATCCGGGGAAAGGGCACCTAACATCTATCATAATATTTTCAGCGTAACGTAACAGGTAGCCCTATATACTTAACGAACCTTGCAGATTCGCTCCTTCTTAACCAATCTGCCCATGCCATCTCTAATAGTCAATAGGTAAATCCCCTCAGCCAGATCACCAATATAAATCCGGCTTGCATCAGGTAACCGCCGCACACCTCTGCCGGCTATATCAGCTACTTCCACGCTTACTTTCATACTGGCATCAATAAACAATATGTCCCGCGCCGGGTTGGGAAAAATCCGGATCTCATTCTGTAAATCCATCCCGTTTACCGCAGTACTGTAATTGGTAACATTATAGGCCTCTGAAGTATCCTTACATCCCAGTTCACTCTCGACTACCACAATATAACGGCCATTCTCCTGTACCGTATAGTTCCTGCTTGTCGCACCCGCTATAATAACATCATCCTTCAGCCATTGATAACGGGTATAAGGCTTAACCGTGCTCAGTACAAATCCGTCAACATTAATTACAGGTTCATCCAAATCACCCCTGATTATTAAATTCAAATAAAAAAAGCTGTCACAGCCCGAATAATTTACAAACTGTTGCACATAATTACCTGATTCCGTATAAGTAACGCCATTGTAAGTATAACTTGCTGCGCATACATCCACAACAACCTGCCTGGAATTTGTATCCGTACAAATTAACTTATGCACATAAAAATCGTAGTTACCCGTGTTGGCAACGACATAAAACGAATCTGCCCCTGGATCAAAATCGAGCCGCCCCTGTACATATCCCGTAGTGTAAACATTACCTGATTCATCCGTACATATCCCATAACCGAAATCCGACGAGCCACCGCCCATTGTAAGTCCCCACTGGTAAAGCCCTTCAAAATTAAGCTTCGTAATAAATATATCATTGCCTCCCTTCGTCACTATATTACCTGGCGAGGCGTTGGGATTAAAACTGCCATCTATACTATTAAACCAGCCACCCACATACACATTATCCCGGAGATCCAGGTCTATCGAGCGCCCGGTTTCCGTCAAAGAACCGCCCATACGCTTAGCCCAGACCAGTTTGCCATCAGGCGCATTATGCTTTACCACAAAAAGGTCAGAAGCGGGTCCTGTCGTCGTCAGCAACAACGGAACATTCCCTCCCCGGTTAAAATCTACACTTCGCTGAAAATAGCCTGTAGTGTACACATACCCCGAATCCGAAACAGCAATGCCATAGCCAAAATCGCCTCCGGCATCGCCAATACCCTTTGCCCAGACATAATTACCCATAGAATCCAGCTTCGATATAAATATATCCCAGCTTCCTCTACCAGCCATCTCCGGAGTAGTGCCCGGCCCCGGATCAAAATCACAACTGTCCTGGAATGCACCAGTAGTATATACATTGCCCCATTTATCGACAGCAATGCCATAAGAATAGTCCGAGCTCGGTCCACCCATCGATTTAGCCCAGACAAAATTGCCTTCCGCATCCAGTTTCGAGACAAAAATATCGCCATTACCCTGCGAAAACAATTTAAACGAATCCGGTCCCGGATCAAAATCTGCCCGGCTCCGCGCAGAACCCTCATACTCTCCTGTAGTGTACACATTACCGGCAACATCTACATCCAGCCCATAGGCAATGTCCTGCCCGGTTCCGCCCATGCGTTTAGCCCAGATCAGTACGCCGGAAGAGTCATATTTTGCCACAAATACATCCGTACCCATCGCTGTCAATTTGCCGTTTGTTCCCCCGGGGTTCAGGTCGATTGCTCCGCTAAACTGCCCGGCTATATGCACATTACCCATTACATCCGTTTTCAACCCGGCACACTGATCTGTGCCCGTATTTCCAAAAGTACGCGCCCAAAGAAAATTGCCCAGTGCATCATACTTCGTGAGAAAAACATCATTATTACCCCGCCCATATTGCAGATACTGTCCCCCTCCCGGATCAAAGTCTACAGTATCATTAAAAAATCCCGCGCTGTACACATTACCCCATTTATCCGTGGTAATAACAATCCCGTGATCTCCCGCCTTTCCGCCCACTACCTTTACCCAGTCCAATGCCATTTGCCCATACCCCAATCCGGAGAAAATCAGCAAGCCAGCGATACCGGTCAAAATTCTTTGTATAACCTTAATCATAATACATACACTTTTAAGATACCATAAATGGAATTTGCAACATAACCATCAGACAATAAAGCCTCAGGCAAGGCGCCGGCCTATCCATATTTACATGGTACGAATGTAGCCGAATGCCGCCCGCTACGTTAGAGTGTAAACACTCAAAATATAAATAAGCAAATAGGAACAAATGCGAGCACAGCTCCAGCCCTAGGCCTATAGTCAAGCATCACGTACATTCCGGATAATACATAATAAAACTATAACTATTAAAAAAAATAAAGGACCAATAAATACTATACGCATAACTTTCAATTCTGTATAAAAAAGCGCGCTACTACACATTATACGACATACATAATCATACGATATATAGCATTCACGATAAAAGACCTAAAAGGAAAAGCTTTTGTCACACCTTTGTAATTTTACCATCCCTTTGTAGCGAAAATGGCCACAGCGTATGATTGTCATACTTCTGTAATTTGTCATTCCTTTGTAATATTTAGTTGCAAAAGCCCGTCATACTTGCATCATTATACTTTCCTCATATACATTTGCATTCCCATAGCAATAACCAGATTTTACTGAAACTATTAAGCAATGAAAGTAAGTTTACTTACCGCATCTTCATGCCTGCTCCTCTGTTCATCGCTGGCGGTACACGCTGCAGTGATCAAAGGAAAAGTCATATCGCCCGAAGGGAAAGCTGCCGAAGGCGTCTCCGTTATGATAGACAACACCTCTTTTATAGCGGAAACCGATAAAGAGGGCAACTACCAGATACCCGGCATTCCCTCAGGCTCCTATTCCGTTTCGCTTATCGGCATAGGATATAGCGGCATCAGCCAGAACATTACTATTGCAGAGGACAAAGACGCCCTTCTCGATTTCGTAGTAAAAGATAAAAACATAACTCTGGATAATGTTACCATACTGGGGCTTACAGAAATACAGGAGGTCAACAAACAGGCTTACAATGTAACCACTATCGACGCCAAAAAGCTGTACAACTCTACCCTGGATCTTTCCCACGCCCTGGATCGCATGTCGGGAATCCGTGTGCGGGAATCCGGGGGCGTAGGGTCAAATGCCAACTTCTCCCTGAATGGTTTCACAGGCAACCAGGTCCGTTTCTTCCTCGACGGTATTCCTATGGACAATTTCGGCTCCTCCTTCCAGATCAACAATATCCCTATCAATTTTGCAGAGCGGGTCGAGGTGTACAAAGGATCTGTTCCGGTATGGCTGGGTTCAGACGCCCTGGGCGGGGCTGTCAATATTATAACCGGCAACAGACTGCGCAATTACATAGATGCCTCCTATTCCTACGGCTCGTTCAACACCCACCGTACCAGCATCAATGCAGCTATTACGTCCAGGAAAGGTTTCACGGCGCAATTCAGTGCATTTCAGAACTATTCCGACAACAACTATAAAGTAACCCTCGACGTAGCCGATATACAAACAGGGGCTTATACCCGGAACGCCACCGTAAGGCGATTTCATGATCAATACCATAACGAAACCTTCATTGCTAACTTCGGTGTAATAGGCCAAAGCTGGGCTGATAAGCTATTGATCGGTGTTACATTGGGCAACAATAGGAAAGAGATACAAACAGGGGCACGCATGACTTCTGTATTTGGGTCATGGCATACCAAAGGAAATATTATTATGCCCACCCTGAAGTACCAAAAGAAAAACTTCCTCACCAAAGGCCTCGACCTGACTTTAAATGCCAATTACAACCTGGGTAAAGAACAATCCATAGACACCGCATTTCGCCGTTACGACTGGTACGGCAACTACAAAGAATACGCCGGTACCGGCGGCGAGCGGTCAAGAACCATGTACCGGTTCGGCAACAATACCGGCTTGCTTACCACCACATTATTCTACACCATTTCAGAAAAGCAAACCCTTGCGGTCAATAATGTCCTATCCTCTTTCAACAGGAAGGGATTTGATCAGCTCTTTCCGGAAAAACAAGCCAACGCCCAGCCCCAAAAGACTCTTAAAAATGTAACAGGTCTTAGTTACAAATACGACTTCAGCAAGAAGTGGACGGCAACCGTATTCGGCAAAATGCTTCACCAAAATGCCCACACAACTATGGAAAGCAACAATACAACGGCCAGTGGCGAAACAGTTTACATTGACCAGTACAACAACACGTCCAACTACGGCTATGGTGTTGCCACATCCTACTACATCCTGCCACAATTCCAGGCAAAATTCTCCTTCGAAAAAAGTAACCGGCTACCAGAAAACTACGAACTCTTCGGTGACAACATCAACCAGGAAAGCAATTTTTCACTCCGGCCCGAACGCAGCAAAAATTTCAACCTCGGTCTCCACTATGCTTTTGGTTTAGGCCAGCAGCACAACTTCATGATAGGGGCAACGGGTATTTACCGCTATGCTGACGACTATATATATTTCCGCCTGAACAACAATCAGTCCAAGATAGTAGCCGACAATCTGGCCGGCGTTTCCAATATCGGAGGAGAAATGGAGGTCCGTTATTCGTACAAAAACCTGATAACGATCGAAGCCAACGCTACCTACCAGGATATTCGCAACCAAATGAAATATGAGCCGGGGTTCACAGGCGTCAGTGCTGTCTACAAAGACCGGATACCGAACATGCCCTTCTTATTTGGCCACACCAGCGCTTCCTTTTTCCTGAACAACCTGTTTACCCAGGGTGACAACCTAAGCTTCGGCTACAACCTGCTATATGTTCATGCCTTCTACCTTTACTGGCCCAGCCGCGGCAACCGGGCAGACAAACATGACATCCCAATGCAATTATCTCATGACATCAATGCTGTGTATACCTTAAAAGGCGGCCGTTACAACATCGGCCTGGAATGCAAAAATATAACCGACGCTAAACTATACGACAACTTTAGCCTGCAAAAACCTGGTAGAGCATTCTATATCAAACTACGTTACTTCTATAGCAAATAAATAACAGTACACTATTCAATTTCAAAACAAACAAACAAAAAATGACCAAGTTAAACAAAAGCACATGGTTACTGGCATCAGGTCTGGTAATCGGGATGGCATCTTGTAGCAAGAAAGAGGACAAACCTAATGGCGACGGCGGCTTCACCGGGGCTGGAAAATTTGTAATCTGCGCTACGCCTACATCCACAGGAAGTGAAGGCGTTGCCGACTACCTGCTAACTGCCGAGAACCTGACAGCGGGTACCTTGTCTACGGAGGGCAACGGCGTAGAACAGGATGGCACCTACCGGTACTACACTACATCCGGAAGTAGATTCTTCAGCATGCTGTACGGGCAGGGCAACCCCGGAGCAGTTACCGTATACCAATTAGACAAAAATGGCAGCCTGGAAAAAATGACCAACTTCCAGTCCGAAACCGTTCAGGCTTTTGCACCTGTCGATAACGATATACTCCTGATTAAAGCAGCCCGCAAATACAGTACACCCATAGGCAACTGGTACCGGGTAAGCACGGAAAGCCTTACCATAGTAGGCGAAGGACAATTCAATGCCAATACCATGGCTAACAACGGAGAATTGGGTCATTTCTCCTGGATACAGCAAGTGGGCAATAAAGTATATGCGCCCTTCTTCAGCATTAAGGCTACCGACGAAGGTGGCTGGTCTACCGACTATCCCGATAGCGCATGGATTGCTGTGTTCTCTTATCCCGACATGAACCTGGAAAAAGTGATCAAAGATAACCGCACCAGCTCCATTGGCCTTTATTTCACAAACGGACTTACCCTGACTGAAAATGGAGATGTGTATGCTTTCTCGCCCTCCAATACAGTTAAAATAGTAGACAAAGACCAGGTTTTCAACAGCACCAAACCTTCTGCAATTACCCGCATTAAAGCCGGTACTACAGAGTTTGACAAAGACTACTTTTACGATGTACAGTCTATTGCCGATGGTGCCTACCTCACCTCCTGGATCAATGTAGGAAATGGCATCGTTGTGGCTACCCTAAACACTGCCGATAAAAAAAGCCAATGGCAGGGGGCTAATAAAGTAGCTGTCATCAACCTCCTTACCAAATCATTCCAGTGGGTAACCGGCATACCGGCTGCAGCCGAAATTAAAGACTTCTCCATGACTAACTACTCCGCCCAGGATGGCATAGCCTACATAGGCATTACCACGGCCGACAATAAGAGCGCCGTGTACAAAATCGATGCTACCTTAGCCACGGCTACCCGGGGTCTTGAAGTCAATGGCGGTATCATTACCTCAATACAATGGCTTCCGGCAAATAACTAACCACATAGAGCAATCCCAACAGCAGCTACGGGTACCCTGCCTGTAGCTGCATTTCAGAACACAAACGCTAAGTTTATGCATACCCTGATCATACTACTGGCTTCCCTTGGTTTCTTTATGTTGTACAACACGTCAAAGAGAGCCCGCCTGTCCACTACCGGCAAATGGGAACAATGGCTGCAAGTCAATCCGAAAGCAGCCAGGCGCGCCGGCACAACAGCAATGATGTTCAGTGTAGTGCTCTGGATATATCTTAAGGGCCTCGGCGTGGGTATTTGCTCTGCAGTGGTAATGTTAATGACATTAGGATCCTTCATGATCATGATCGCTCCTTTCTTTTACATAAAATGGCAGCATGTCCTGGCCTTATCGGTAGCCTGCCTTATTCTGGAACTCCTGATCTTCTGAAATGCCCGCTAATAAAAAACATCTGACCCAATCGCCCGGCCAGCGCCTGCTGAAAATTACAGCGGCTATAATAGGCGGCTATGGAGTAACCTGCGCCCTGCACCTGTTCATGGCGCATTACTTCAGCAAAAAAGACCTCCTGATCACTATGAAATTTACGGCATACTTGGTTTGGGTGGCACTGATGATACTGGCCTTCCTCTCCAAAAACGGGTGGAAGATCTGGGGCTGGTATCTACTGGCCATAGCTGTACTCGCAAGCCCCTTTATTTACAGCCTGCTCCATAATTTGAAGTTCTAACTTTTTCCTTTGACTTTTTCACAGATACAGGCAGTGCTTTCTTATGAACATCAGGAATTACAATATATACTTTCATACACATACTATCAGCGGTATTATTAT
>JBEBWN010000004.1:0-32101 GCA_040392235.1 Taibaiella helva
ACTGGTATTCGTACCTTGTAACGATATCAACATGCCAAATGTGTTCCGTCCGGGTAGTATGTACGATAAAACGGGTACATTTGGTTTACTGAATCTACAGATCGATAATATTAATTACTTTAAAATATTCGACCGTTGGGGTAAAGAAGTATTTTCTACGACTGATCCTCAAGCTAAATGGGATGGTAATATAAATGGATCACCGGCACCCATGGGCGCTTATGTATGGGAAATTGATGCCTATTGCATTCACCCACCGCACCAACGTTACCGACGTTCGGGTACGGTTACCCTGATAAGATAATCTATTATGTGCGAGAATAAAAGAGGCTGACCTTTGAGGCAGCCTCTTTTATTTCCGGGTCACAACTAGTTAAGTCAGAGGTAAAATGGTAAAACCAAAAAGTGCCAACTGGTTAATGAGCAGTTAACTATGGAGTAATCAATCGAAAAAGTACGCTTGACTAGACACTTGCGTCCGGGCGGAAACATGTCTGTCTGAGCCAGCTTACTTTGCCGGGCTTTCTAGTCCCCTATCGAACAACAATTGACGAAAGGGAACAGATGGGTGCTTTATCGAAATCAGAAATGGAAAGCGGTTCTGCCTGCGGTATTCTATTCCCGGTTCTGCGCTTGTTTTTGAACGGCCTGCCGTTGTATAAAGACCTTTTGCCGGGTAAAAGAGCTTTTGTGTCCTGCCGTAATATGCCTTACTACCCTTACAACATACCGGGCCGTCCCGGGCGGGTGATCATTTCTCTAAGCCTGGATAACTTCGCCGGAGTTCCGTAATTTCCCCCCTGTTGCCGCCCGCCAAACTACCGGGTCTTCATCATTGTTCTCTTGTGGTCAGCCGCTGTTACGGTCAGGGACAGGAGTCTATCCATCTTGCGTAAGTGCAAAACGGTCCGGGGAGGTCGTTCAGCCCTGTGGGGAACGCCCTCAACTATTCCGGGAATGCTATCAACCCATACGGCAATGCTATCAACCCACACGGGGATGTCACTAACCCATACGGCGATGTCACTAACCCATACGGCGATGCTATAAACCCATACGGGGATGTCATTAAACCATAGTGCAGTATTGTTAATCGTTAAGGTGATATTATTAACTCATAGAGCCGCTTTGTTAGCCTGCATGGCTGGAATAATGACCTGTATTGCAGTGTAATGCGACCCTTCAGACAAGCCTTAAAGAGCTCCCGCAATGAGGTCAAAACCTTCGGCAATAGGCCGTATCTATTCGGCGCTTTGTACAAATACAGCTGCAAAATCCGGCCCATTTTGGCAAAAATATCCCGAACGATTACCGATACCGCATACGCAAATATTGCTTTTGAGCAGCCCGGAGGCTGCATGGTTAACTGCCGGCTGATAAGCAGCATTGTGTTCAACCCGGAACGGGTTGAACCACAATGCTTAGCAAATATTTTTCATCGAAAATGATTGGAAAATGAATCTAGTGTTAAGTTAAAAGGCAAAACCCAAAAAAGCCACAATCGCCTGTCCATTAAGAAACTAAGAATGTTCAAGGCGACAGATTATGATTGACGTAACACTAGCTGTAGCTTATAATGTTGTTTTTGAGCTGTTCAAGCCTTTTCGGCTTGTGTGTTGTGCAATCCCTTATAACCACGGATTGCATCCGCGGTTATGGGAATTTAAGCCCTTCCGGGCTTGTAATTTTGGCCAAGCAAATATCCGGATCGGATATCGCCCTACTGATTATTGTGGTAGAGAAGATGTATGCTATCAGCTGAAGCAGGGACGGCACGCGGTAGCAAAACGGGCATACTCGCGCCAGCAAATACATATTGATTGTAGCAGCAGGCCTTGTATATAATCCTTAACGGAAGACTTAAGATTATTTTGGCTTTTAAATATGTAGGAACTGTTTATGCTTTAGTGGTTTTTGGCTAAATTGTTGTCTGCCTATTCGCTTGTCCTGTTTTGTACAAGAACGAAAATCGGTACCTGTTACAAAACCTTTAAGTTAGTGGCCTGTTATCAATGTCATACCGGGGCTTATATCTTTTTTGTCCCTGCCAGAAAGTGTTGGATAAAGCTATCCTTCCCGGATTATTTCATATTGATTAAAGCAAAAATAATAACATATGAAGACGTATTTCCTGCTTGCAGTTATGCTGTGTTTTGCCATTTTTATGTTAGTAACTGCTGCTTCCTGTAAAAAGAAAAAAGAGGGTATTTGTTACTGCCATTATTTTAGCGGTGACAAAAAAGAATATGATTTGCGTTCATTGAAACGTAGTGATCAGATAGATTCTTGTTATATATTAGATGGTTTGGCCGAAGCATTTGCTGGTGACTGCGATTTGAAATAGTTGGCCTGTCCTTTTTCCATTGCTGTGTTATGCTCGTCATACCACAGCATTTTTTATATATTTTTGGGGTTTCACAAGTGTTGTGGCTTAGGCGTTTGCTTTGTATATGCTGACAGGCTGTTGTCATGCATTCTTCTTAACTTCGTTTTTTATGTTTCAGATCCACAGACCTTATGAGCCTTCGGGCGATCAACCCTCAGCTATCCGGCTGCTTAGCGATGGCATTAAAGAAGGTGAAAAATTTCAAACACTATTGGGTGTAACGGGCTCCGGTAAAACATTTACCATGGCCAATATTATCCAGGAAGTACAGAAACCCACCTTGGTTTTGACACATAATAAAACCCTCGTAGCACAGCTTTATGGCGAATTCCGACAATTTTTTCCCGAAAATTCAGTTGAGTATTTTGTGTCTTACTACGACTATTATCAGCCGGAAGCTTATATGCCGGTAAGCGACACTTACATTGAGAAAGACCTTGCGATTAATGAAGAACTGGAGAAGCTACGTTTACGCGCTACGACCAACCTGTTGAGTGGCCGGAGAGATATACTTGTTGTTGCATCGGTAAGCTGTATTTATGGTATGGGTAATCCTACTGAGTACGAAAACGGTATTATCCGGATTAATGAGGGAGATCGCGTTTCCCGTAACGGTTTCCTGCATGGCTTGGTGAATGCGCTGTATAGCCGTAGCCAAGGCGAATTTTCCCGTGGTACTTTCAGGGTAAAAGGAGATACGGTTGATGTAAACCTTCCTTACCTGGATTTTGGTTATCGGATCACTTTCTTCGGCGATGAGATAGAAACCATTGAAAGCTTCGAAATAGAAAGTGGGAAACGTATCAGTCGCATGCAGCACGCAGCTATTTTTCCGGCCAATCTGTATATGGCGCCCAAGGATCAAATGGCACAGATCATTCATGAAATACAGGATGAAATGACAGCCCAGGTCGATTATTTTAAAAGCGTTGGCAAACATATAGAAGCCCAGCGAATCAAGGAGCGGGTGAATTACGACATCGAGATGATTCAGGAACTGGGTTATTGTAGTGGTATTGAAAACTATTCCCGCTTTCTGGATCGTAGACGGCCTGGAACAAGGCCGTTTTGTCTGATAGACTATTTCCCCAAAGATTTCCTGCTGTTTGTAGATGAAAGCCATGTGACTATACCCCAGATCAGCGGTATGTATGGCGGTGACCGGTCGCGTAAACTAAACCTGGTTGATTTCGGCTTTCGTTTGCCGTCAGCCCTAGATAACCGGCCGCTTAATTTTTACGAATTTGAGAGTTTACTTAACCAAGTAGTGTTTGTAAGTGCTACCCCTGCTGCCTACGAATTGAACCAATCACAGGGTGTCGTGGTAGAACAGGTAGCTCGGCCGACCGGCCTGTTAGATCCTCCTATTGAGATCAGGCCCTCTATTAACCAGATTGATGACTTGCTGGAAGAAATTGACAAGAGAGTAAAGAAAGGCGACAGGGTGCTGGTTACTACACTTACCAAGCGCATGGCAGAAGAACTTGACAAATACCTGCAACGAATCAATATCAATTCCCGGTATATTCATTCCGAAGTGGATACCCTGGAAAGAGTTGAAATATTGCGCAATCTACGTCTGGGTAAAATCGATGTATTGGTGGGGGTTAATCTTTTACGGGAAGGCTTGGATCTGCCTGAAGTATCGCTGGTGGCCATCCTGGATGCCGATAAAGAGGGATTCCTGCGTGATGAAAGGTCGCTGACCCAGATGGCAGGCCGTGCTGCCCGTAATGTCGACGGCCTCGTTATCTTTTATGCTGACCGGATAACCGAGAGTATGCAACGGACGATTGATGAAACCAGCCGGCGTCGCGAAAAGCAAATCCACTATAATGAAGAGCATGGCATTGTACCGCATACCGTACGAAAATCGGTAGAGCAGATTTTGCAGCAAACTTCCGTACTGGATATTAAAGGTTATGACGAGGCTAACCCTTATGCCCTGGCAGAAGATGAGCATGTAATGGCGTGGGCGGCAGAAGAACCTGAAGAATATAAGACCAGGGCACAGTTGGAAAAGGGCATCGCACAAACAAAGAAGGCTATGGAAAAGGCGGCAAAGGATATGGATTTTATGGAAGCAGCCCGTTTAAGAGACCTGATGTTCGACTACCAGAAAAAACTGGAAGCGTATTAATCCGCCTGAATTTTTCCTGACGACCCAAAAATAGCATAAGGTTTTTAGCGTTTTACAAGGACTTATTGAGCGATACATATTAATTTTGTTTGCCCGGCTTGTTTATAAAACATAATCCTGATGAAACGTACAATCTGTTACCTTAGCTTGCTGCTATCCTTCCTGCTAACCTGTTCGGAGGCAAGTGCCCAACCTTTCAGAAGAAAGTGGGTGGACAGTGTCTATAATTCGCTCAACGAAGTGCAGCGGATAGGACAACTCTTTATGGTGGCCGCCTACAGTGCCGGTCCTAAAGCCAACCAGGAGCATATCGAAAGGCTATTGAAAGCCCGGCAAATCGGGGGGCTTATTTTTATGCAAGGTACAGCAGAAGACCAGGCTCGGCTAACCAACCGTTACCAGAAGATGAGCCCTGTACCCCTGCTGATCGGCATGGACGCAGAGTGGGGGCTAGGCATGAGGCTTACCGGCGTAAGGAATTTTCCACGGCAAATGAGCATTGGCGCTACACGTGATACCGGACTGATGTATAAAATGGGTGTGGCAGTTGCCCGGCAGTGCAAGCGTTTGGGCGTGCATATCGATTTTGCGCCCGTTGTAGATGTGAATAATAACCCTGCCAACCCTGTAATTAATTTCCGCTCTTTCGGAGAGGATAAAAAATGGGTAGCTGATCTGGGGATTGCCTACATGAAAGGGTTACAAGATAATGGCATAATGGCTTGTGCTAAACACTTTCCCGGGCATGGCGATGTATCAGTCGATTCTCATCACGATCTGCCTGTGATTGGAAAGAGCCGCCAAGAGCTGGAGGATATGGAATTATACCCTTTCCGGAAACTAATTGTAGCTGGTGTGCGGAGCATTATGATCGCACATCTGCATATACCTGCGCTGGATAAGACAGCTAACCTGCCTGCAACACTCTCCCGGCCTGTCATCACCGGATTGCTAAAAGAAGAAATGGGCTTTGATGGACTGGTCTTTACTGATGCTCTGGATATGAAAGGCGTTACGAAGTATTTTCCCGACGGGGAAACCGACTTGCGGGCCTTCCTTGCAGGTAATGACGTACTTCTGTTTACACAGAACGTACCTCTCGCTATTCAAAAAATACAATGGGCTTTGCGTACTGATAAAGTTAGCACCCAAGAACTGGAAAGACGGGTGAAAAAGATCCTGGCAGCTAAGTATGACGCCGGCCTTTGGCAGTATGTGCCGCTGGAAGAAGAAGGCATTACAGAAGATCTGAACCTTCAGATTGCTGAAATAGGAGCCGCAGTGGCCAAAGCTTCCATGAGTCCTTCCGGCAATCCCGCGGCTATGATTCAGCGGATTACAGCTAAAACGGGAAATTTTACTTATCTTAATATCAATGGCAAAGGTCAAAACCAGCTCGGTACAGAGTTGGAAAAACACCTGGGCAAGCTCGACCAACTGATACTGCCTGCTCAAAGTAGCGATGCTCATGCCCGCCAATTATTAGTACAGGCGGAAAAGGCAGATGTTCTTGTTGTGGGTATTCATAACCTGGCGCTCTATCCAGGCAAAAACAATAGTTATGGCTTGGATTCTATACAGATAGCAGTGTTAAAGCGGTTAGCGTCGAAAAAGAAAACGATCTTTGTACTTCTGGGCAATCCGTACCTACAAAAAAATTTCTGTAACGCGCCTGCCGTTATTATAGGCTATGAAGACAACGAATATACCCAACGCGCTGCTGCCGATGTATTGACCTCTAAGCTCCGGCCTTCAGGTATACTGCCTGTAAAAACCTGCCGTAAGTAACAGCAGTGATTATGGCACCACAATAGAACATTTTATTACCTCTTTGAAAAGCAATTTTGCTCATGCAACGTATTTTGAAATACCTGTTTATCCTGACTGTACTCTTACCCACTGTTTCCTGCTACGCGCAAAAAAACAAGGGTAAGAGCCGACACAAGCAAGTGTCTGCCAAACACGTAACAAAAAAGAAGAAAAAGGTAGCTTCTGCCCAATCCCAGGCCTCTGTCAAAAAGATACCGGTAACGCTAAATGTATCCGGGGTGGGCAATTTCGATAGCATTTACACATTGCACGGTAATCGCAAAGTATTGTCTCCTCTTGTCAAAAAAGCGGAGGCGCTGCAGGGGCTCGATGTTTTCCTGAATAACTGTATACAACAGCGCGCATTCCCCGGTTGCCAGGTTTTTGCGGCTAAGGACGGCGAGATCGTTTATTGGAAAAACTTCGGCTATTTAAATTATGATAAGAACCAGCCGGTAAACGACAGTACCTTGTACGATATAGCTTCTGTTACGAAAGTGGCTGCTACTACCTTGGCGGTAATGAAGTTGTACGAGGAAGGTAAGATCAATCTGCAGGCTTATCTGAAAAGTTATCTACCCTTTACGGCAGGAACCAATAAAGCCCAGCTGACTATTGCAGACCTTTTGTTGCATCAAGCTGGCCTTAAAGCCTATATTCCTTTCTATAAGGCCACAGTAGACCCGGTAACCGGCTCCCCCCGCACCGATATTTACCGCACTTATGCCGATCGCATTTATACCTTGCCGGTGGCGGCTAATTTTTACATGAAGAAATTCTATTTGGATACCATCTGGGAGGAAATACTGAATAGTAACCTGGACAATAAAGGACGTTATGTGTACAGCGACCTGGATTTCTATTTCCTGCAGAAAGTTGTGGAAGCTGTAAGCGGCATGGGCATAGAACAATACGTAGTAGAGCATTTCTATAAACCATTGGGGTTAAAATATACTATGTACAATCCCTGGAAGTATAATCTTATAGACCAATGCGCCCCTACCGAAAACGATGATTATTTCCGTTTTCAACTGGTGCAGGGTTATGTTCATGATCCGGGTACAGCTATGTCGGGCGGCGTAGCAGGACACGCCGGCATATTCTCGAATGTGCGCGACCTGGCTATCCTGTTACAGATGCTCAATAACGGAGGTATTTATAAAGGTCAGCGCATGTTGAAAAGAGAAACGTTACAGCTTTTCACTGGGTTCAGAAGTGCGATTAGCCGGAGGGCATACGGGTTTGACAAGCCGGAAAAGGCAAAAGGGGATGGTGGCCCGGCCTCCGATTTTTGTAGTAAAACGACTTTTGGCCACCAGGGCTTTACCGGAACCTGTGCCTGGGCGGACCCGGAAACCGGTATTATCTTTATATTTTTATCCAACAGAGTATACCCAACTGCCAACAATAACCTGATTAATACCCTAAAGGTGCGTTTTAAAGCGCAGGGGTATATTTACGAAGCTTTAGGATATGGAAAGTAAGTTGTCCCGCGACAGATTGGTTGTCGTCGGCGGTGGAGCTGCCGGCTTTTTTGCTGCGGTAAATGCCGCACGCATGAACCGCAGCCTGGAAGTAATCATTCTCGAAAAATCAGATAAACTGTTGAGCAAAGTAAAGATCAGCGGCGGTGGGCGTTGCAATGTAGCTCATGCTTGCTTCAGCATTGCAGAAATGGTACGGAAATATCCCAGGGGGGATAAATTTCTGAAAAAGGCCTTTCACCAGTTCTTTACCCAAGATACCGTTACCTGGTTTACAGAGCGGGGCGTTCCGTTAAAGACAGAGGCTGATGGCAGGATGTTTCCGGAAGCCAATACCTCGCAGGCTATTATTGATTGCCTGCTAGGCGAAGTGGCACGCTACGGTGTACAGATCCGGATGAAAGCCGAAGTGAAAGCATTATCGAAGCAGGATGGCCATTTTAACCTGCAATTGGCATCGGGGCAGCAATTGTGGGCCAGCAGGGTACTAGTGGCCAGTGGAGGGTATCCTAAATCTGTTTTCTTTGACTGGTTACGACATACAGGGCACGAAGTAATAGCGCCGGTGCCCTCCCTGTTCACTTTTAATGTTCCTGCACACCCGCTTACCTCCTTAATGGGACTTAGTGTTGGGGAGGCGGAGGTTAAAATCCCGGGCACACGTTTGAAGGAGCGGGGGCCTGTATTGATTACACATTGGGGTATTAGCGGTCCGGCGGCGTTGCGCTTAAGCGCCTGGGGCGCGGCACACCTTGCGGAAATGGCTTGGAACTGTACCTTACAGATTAATTGGTTGCCTCAATTCCACGAAGATGCCCTGCGGTTGGAATTGCAACAGTTGCGCCATAACTGTGCTGCCCAAAAAGTATATGCTAAAAATCCCTTTGGACTGCCTGGCCGCCTTTGGGAGTTCATATTGCAACAATTGGAGATAAACCGAGATTGCCGTTGGGCCGATCTGCCAGCCAAAGATCAAAACCGGCTGGCCCATAATTTATGCGCTTATACACTGGAAGTGAAAGGCAAAACCACTTACAAAGAAGAATTTGTAACCGCAGGTGGGATTGCGTTGAGCGATGTGGATGCGCAAACTATGATGAGCCGTAAATTGCCCGGTCTGTATTTTGCGGGGGAAGTACTCAACATAGATGGCATTACAGGTGGTTTTAACTTTCAGAATGCCTGGACAACTGCCTATATAGCAGCAAAAAACGTGGCGGGCATATAAGAGATGCCTTTCTTCCTGGTGTCTTGGTGTATCGTCAAAATATATTTGAATCGTTTTTGGGGTGTTTCGCCAAGATTAGTGGGATTTATACTTGTAATCGTATAAAAATGTGCAAAGGAAAAAAAGAAGTAAGCGCCTTTGAGGAAACCAATCTTAGCAAAGATGTTCCGGGAAATGATTTAGCTTAGTAACTGTGTCAAAATAACTTCCACTTTTCCAAGCCTGGGAGATGCCTCCACGCTGGTCGGCATGACGGTACGTGAGGAAGTTATTTTGACTATTATACTTAGGGAAAAAGCCCGGGGGGTAATCGAGTCGGAGGAGCCCTATCAGGATGCAATGTGTTAGCCAGAATATAGGTTGAATTCGTTTAAAAAGGGGTCACGCAACTTTGTACACCCTTGCTTACGGGCATCTTACTGTAGACGAGCGCAACCCCGTAGTAGGGCGACTGCCTTAACGAAGTAGCTCAAAATGAATAGAATAGAAACCTATCTTGAGAAGATGGATATACTAAATGCTAATATTGTCGCAAATTGCATAGTCCTAATGGCTGTACCTGTACCTGAGGGGCTACCTATTAGAGCTGCCGGGGGACCGGTGCAACGCTAAGTCATATAATTTTGCTACGAAGTGCTATGACTTAATGATGAAGTAGTATGAGTTCATAACAAAGTGCTCTAAACCGGACGTATAAAAGTATTACTCTATTGCTAACCATTGCAACAAGACTATCAATTACACCAATGGCATTATAACAGTGCCTGATTGTACGTTGCAATGCTCCCCTTTAATTATCGAGGGCTACAAGTGAGCCAGCGTAGCATAAGACTATACAACTCAAGCGTATCGTTGTGTTCCGGCTAGTACTGCATTAATGTTACCCCGGTATAATTATATCACAAAGTATTATAACGACATAACCTGCGGGGCCTATTTTACTATCATTAAGGAGACTGAACGTATACCGCTGTATACGTTGATCACATAGGCATACACTCTGATAGTAAATGCGTAGGCCCGAACAACTCGTCGCGGTTATTGGGCAACGAAGTGCCCCGACTTTATGCTCCACTACTATGATTCTGCTATAAAGACATAGCCCGTCCTGCTCAAATGGTAGCCGGCCATGCCCATGTACAAGCCGAAAATGCAGATTTCCAGCTTCGTTACGGCGTTCTGTCATAGCATAAGTTACCCAAGTGTATAGGTAACCCAACCTTGTTCGCAACCGCATTGCGACGCTTCAAAGTAGTTGAACGACCTGAACAAACCAAAATTTTCATCCCTTCAAATCAAGCCCTTTTGGCACTATAGAAAATCCTTGTTTATAGCATGAAATCCTTGCGAATACAGCAATTTCGAGTCAACTTTCTATATAATATGGTATTGTCTTTTGGTCGTTATTGGGGAATTGGGAAATTAATATAGCGTAATGTTTTTTAAAGCCGTAAAGAATGGATATGTTGTGGTAGAGCGGTATGCAGATGAGACATGGGCGACGCCTGCACTCAATGTCGTTAAGTTAACGAATTTTTACTCCTCTTTGTCATGCTGTAAGCATCTAAAATAGCGTGTTTAGATGCTACGGAATGACAAAAATGTGAGTATTGAGGCTTAACTTAACGACGTTGCGCCCGCGCTAGCAGGGGGGGGACAATTTTCAGTTGCTCGCAACAGGCGCAACAGCTGGGACGCTTGTACTGATTTTAGCGTTCCCTTTGCGTTGAGCCACGACACTAATGTCTGGTCAGGCGGGCTTTTTCGGCTTATTGCTTCGTAGTTGACTGCTTATCAACATATTGGAAGCTTTTTGTGTTGCCTTTTGACCTTTGACGTAACACTAGTCTGCCCAGCCGGCATGCAGGGCCATCTTAACGAGTTCTGCGGTGTTCTTTACCTTCAATTTCTGTTGCAGGTTGAACCGGTGATTTTCAACCGTCCTGAGACTGATAAATAATTCGTCTGCTACCTGCTGATTCGATTTGCCGGCACAGATCAATCGTATGATTTCTTTTTCCCGTTTAGTAAGAGCCGGCAGCGTTATCAATCTTTTTTCAGCATTACTCATATCCTGCTTTAACTCTGCTTCAAGCGGGCGCTCCAGAAAGGTTCGCCCGGCGTATACCTCCTTAATTGCCTTCAATACCGTTGGTGTATCAGCTGTTTTTAAGAGATAGCCGAGGCAGCCGTGAGAGAGCATGTCCTGAATATGAAAATCCGTGTTCATATTGGTAAAGGCCAGTAGGCTTATAGTTGGATACTCCGTAGAAATAATACGGGCGAGCTGATTGCCGGTAATGTCGGGCAGATGTATATCCAGGATCAGAACATCAGGTATACCGCGGCGCAGTCCTTCCAGCAAGTCTTTTCCGGTATGGAACGAACGGGTAAGGGAAATCTGGTCGTCCTGTGCCAACATCGTTTTCAGTCCGTGAATGATAGATGGGTGATCGTCTGCAATGTATACTTCAATCATACTGTACCTTTTATCAACATCTCTTATACGCTTCTCGGAAACCGGAAAAATGGCCCGAAGCGCCCTTGTAACTGTATAACCACTAGAGAACTGTCTGTTCCAGCTACCAATATACAGAAAAGATTCAGAAAGAAATTTTATACGAGGCCGATCCGTTGTTTAGGAAGCATTCTTGCCGGTTTTTTCCCGGTATAATTGCCTGACTAACCCATCAGCGAGCCCTACCTTGGGCACATATATTTCTTCTGCTCCTGCCCATTTCATAATAGAGGTATAGATCTGTAAAGCAGGGACAATAACGTCGGCCCTGTCCTTACGCAGGTTATACAGGTGCATCCGCTCCTCTACGGTAGAACTGCTCAATTCCTTGTAATAATCCCGCAGGAGCTCAAGAGATAAGGGCCTTCCCTCCTTCCTTTTCGATAAGGAAAAAATTTTATTGATATTGCCTCCAGAGCCGATAGCCGTTAAAGGTTGCAGATAACGTGATTTACTCTTAATAAAGGTTTTCAGCTCTTCCCATTGGCCTTCGGCTATCTTGTCACTTAACATTCGTACAGTGCCAATATTGAAAGAGGCATTGAAATCAATATGACCGTCAGCGTAAAGAGTGAGCTCGGTACTGCCTCCACCCACGTCAATATACAGGTAGTGCCCTTTTGGGCTGATCTTCTCCGCCATGTGGGTTTCGTAAAGAATATGGGCCTCTTCGGCGCCGGTTATGATGTCCAATGTAATGCCGGTTTCTTTAGCAATACGTCCTACAATAGCAGGACCATTGCCAGCGTCCCGCATGGCAGAAGTGGCGCAGGCCTTTACCGCCTCCACTTTATAGATCTTCATCAGCAGATTATAGGCCTTCATGGTATCCAGTAAGCGTTCCACCTTCTCTTCTGAAATGAATCCTCTTTCAAATACGTCCTCTCCAAGGCGTAAGGGTATACGCAGCAGGCTCATTTTGGTGTAATCGGTCGTTCCGTCTTTATATTGCGCTACTTCACTGATCAGTAACCTGACGGCATTTGAACCGATATCTATGGCAGCTAATATCAATAGAAAAAAAATTTTAATTAAGACTCAGAAGTTGCAAAATTATACATTTACCCTTAATGTATTAAATCGGGTTTGAAAGTAATAATCTTCCCGCAATCATCCTTAAGTCCCCAATAGACAAGAGTTTAAGGAACCCGGATACACTAGCCTCAAGCCCTTATCCTAGATTGCAATAGTTTTCTTGAGTAAATAGTCGTAAATTTCTATTTGCGAACGCACTTCACTTTCCCCTTCTTCCGGCTCTACATATTCATTCTTTTGATGATTGTCCAATATGCGTCCTTTTACATTTTCGGAAAGCTGTATATGCAGGATGTCTATCAATTCTTTGCAGATCTCCTTGTCGAAAATGGGAGCAGCTGCCTCTATCCGGTGATCCAGGTTGCGGATCATCCAGTCCGCCGAAGAAATAAATACTTTCTGATTGCCGCCATTGTGGAATACGAACACACGGGCGTGCTCCAAATATTCGTCTATTATACTAAGGGCATAAATATCTTTTTTAAACGACTTCTTATGTGGCAAGACGCAACAGATACCTCTGATAATTAAGTTGACCTTTACCCCAGCTTCAGCGGCCTCGTATAGTTTATTGATGAATTCATTGTCTACCAGGCTATTGAGCTTGATGATCATAGATGCCTCTTTCTTATCCTTCGCCGCTTTAATTTCCTTGTCTATCAGCAACAGGAAGTACTTACGCATATTGAGGGGGGCAACGGCCAGGGTTTTGCAGGCCCTGAGGGGCGTGATCTTATGCAACGGATCTTCCAGGTAAATAAAAATCCTGTTGATGTCTGTCAGTATCCTTTTATTAGAGGTAAGCAGGCAATGATCGCCATAAAAGCGTGCGGATCCTTCATTAAAATTACCTGTACTGATAAAGCCGTACTCACGAATCTGTTCAAATTCCCGTTTCCGGATGACGCAAAGTTTGGCATGCACTTTCATATCCGGCATACCCAGTATTACTTTAACTCCTTCGTCTTCGAGTTTGGTCTTCCATCCCAGGTTAGCTTCCTCGTCGAAACGAGCCCTTAATTCCAGCACTGCCGTAACCGTTTTTCCGTTCCGTACGGCATTAATGAGCGCATTGATAATCCTGGAATCCTTGGCCAGCCTGTAGCAGGTGATCTTAATGCTTTGTACAAATGGATCAATGGCGGCTTCGCGAATCTGGTCGATGATGGGGTCGAAAGAATGATAGGGGAAGTGCAACATCACGTCCTGCTTATTCAAAACGTCCATTATGCGGCAGGGCTGCAATAGTAAGGGGTGTACAAAAGGCTTTTGACGAGGCTCAAAATCTCTAAATACCGAGGCTGGAAAATTCATGAAATCCTTAAAATTGTGTATTCGTCCACCTGGTATAAGGTTGTCCTTTTTAGTAAGATTCAACCGCTTGGTAAGAAAATCCAGTAAATTGGGATCAATATTCCGGTCATAAACAAAGCGTGTGGCTTTTCCTTTCTTCCGGTTCTTTATGCCTTTTTCCAATTCCTGTATCAGATTTTTATTCACATCATAATCCAGCTCGAATTCGGCATCCCGGGTTACCTTAATGATATAGCCCAGGAAACGGTTAAATCCGAAGGCGGCAAATAAGTTAGGAAGATTCCAACGGATGATATCTTCCAATAAAATAATGTCCTTGGTATCTTTTTCTGAAGGTAGCAGTACAAAGCGCTGTAAGTTGCGGATCGGTATCTCGATGAGGGCGTAACGTTGCATCATCGGGTTTTCATTGCTGCCTAATACACAAGCCAGGTAAATAGCATTATCTTGTAAAAGGGGCATCTGCGGTATACTCTCTATCATCAAGGGAACAATTTCCGTCCTTACCCTTTCTTCAAAATAGGATTTGATGTAATGCTCCTGTTTACTGCTGAGTTGCTTTTCATTTTTAATGAATATGTGGTTGCGGCCCAGTTCCTGGATGATATCGGCGTACACCCTGTCAAATTCATGTTGTTGTTCCAGCACACGGTCCTGGATAGCCTGTAGTATTTTCTCGGGGTTTTGTTCCAGGTGCATTTTCGCCTCCTTGCCCATTTTGACCATCCTGCTTAGGGCAGCCACCCGTACCCGGAAAAACTCGTCCTGATTGTTGGAAAAGATACCCAGGAAGCGAAGTCTGTCGTAAATATGGACGGAAGGATCTTTGGCTTCCTGCATCACCCTGTCGTTAAACCTGAGCCAGCTCAGGTCGCGTATAATCGGTGCGTCTTTCTGCTTCTTCATTCAAAAAAGTTTATAGCCGGTCCTGTTGCCGTCCAAGCATTTGGAGCTATTGTCAGGATACTTTTCCTATTGGAAAATATATATCATCTGGCTGCCTGGTCGAAACCGGCTACTATTCATGCCGGCAAATATATTACCACGGTTCCTGCTTCCGTGTTAAGTTTTGATGATCATTCGACCGGTCAGCTCTATATCTTACTTCAGGGATATACCGGGCTGTTGTAATAAAGTTACGTAAAGAATACTGCCCGGAAAAATTGCTTTTATTGCCCAGTTCTAAAGCAACGAGATGGACCAGGGGACCGGTAACACCATCTCTCGGTCTGACGGAAGCTGGGGCCGGTAAAGCAGACAATTTCATTTGTCAGTCTGTTACCGCCTGAAGTGATACCGGGCGTTTCCGTAGGGTACCTCCCCGCCCGGCCATCGGCAATGACGGCGGTATTCAAGAATGAGGCCTTGTGGGCAAGTCGTTTTCGTCCTGGGGAATGATTGACTATCTAGTCTTTGTTTTATCCCGATTTTCTGTTTTCATTCCTAACGCCCAATTTGCAGCGGATGAATAATGAGGTCGAGCAGGGAGTGCAAGCCGGACTGCCGGTTGCTTCGATATAAAATCCCCGGTAAGTTTTTAAAAGACTAAAAATTTAAGAGAATAAAATAAAATACCACAATGCCATCATTATTAATGCCTATTTTCGGCTGCGATAGCCTGATTTGTCCATGTATTGCGCAAGGGCAGCTTGTACAACACGTCCCAATCTAATATCTTTGCAGCCTTATTATGGCAAACGAGAATAAATTACAGGCCATTATCGGCCATGCAAAAGAATATGGATTTATATTCCCTTCCAGCGAAATCTATGATGGGGTAGGTGCCGTATATGACTATGGTCAGTGGGGAGTTGAATTGAAAAGGAATATCCGGGACTACTGGTGGCGGTGGATGACGCAAATGAATGAACAGAATATCGTTGGTATTGACGCCGCTATTTTTATGCATCCTACTGTTTGGAAGGCGAGTGGGCATGTCGATAACTTCAGTGATCCTATGATCGACAATAAAGACAGCAAAAAGCGTTACCGGGTCGATCACCTGATCGAAGGTTTTGCCGAAACATTGCCAGCACCGGAAAATGAAGCCCTTTTGCAGGAAATGGACCGGCTACTGGCTGCCGACGATTTCGGGGGACTTAAAACATTGATAGAACAACAGAAAATTAAATGTTCTGTTAGTAATACGGCCAACTGGACGGATGTGCGACAATTCAACCTGATGTTCTCGACCGAGGTTGGATCGGTAGCCGAAGAATCCAGCAAAATATACCTGAGGCCGGAAACGGCACAGGGTATATTTGTGAACTTCCTGAATGTGCAAAAAACCGGGAGAATGAAGATCCCCTTCGGGATTGCCCAAGTGGGTAAAGCCTTTCGTAATGAGATTGTAGCAAGGGGATTTATATTCCGCATGCGAGAGTTCGAACAAATGGAAATGCAGTTCTTTGTACGCCCCGGCACACAAAAACAGTGGTACGAATACTGGAAAACGGAGCGAATGAACTGGCATCGTACCCTGGGCATACCGGAAGATAAATACCGTTTCCACGACCATATAAAACTGGCACACTATGCCGATGCCGCCTGCGATATAGAATATGACTTTCCCATGGGCTTTAAAGAGCTGGAAGGAATACACTCGCGCACCGACTTCGACCTGAAGAATCACCAGGAGCACAGCAAGAAAAAAATGCAGTATTTCGACGCTGACCTGGATGAAAACGGTAAAGCTTACGGCAATTATATACCGTATGTTGTGGAAACTTCTATTGGATTGGACCGGACGGTACTTATGCTCTTGAGTGAAGCTTATACGGAAGAAGATCTGAGCACGGACGAAAAGCAGGATAGCCGGGTAGTACTTAAATTCATTCCTAAGCTGGCGCCTATAAAACTGGCAGTCCTGCCCCTGATGAAAAAAGATGGCCTGCCCGAAATAGCACGCGAACTGATGGCGGAATGCCGTCAGCATTTCAAATGCTTTTACGAGGAAAAGGATGCAATTGGCAAACGCTACAGGCGCATGGATGCGATCGGTACGCCATTTTGCGTTACCATTGATCATCAAACTAAAGAAGACCACACAGTGACTATACGCTACCGTGATACGATGCAGCAAGAACGGGTACCTATGGATAGTATTAAGGATATTGTCCGGAAAGCTATTGAAGCTTAGACAGGTCTTCCGCCCCATATAGTCCCGTGTTCAGAATATTGGAAATTGAGAAGTATGGGGCGGGATTTTTAGGCATGGAGACAGAAGTGAAAAACACTTCTACCCAATAAGTTTAGAGCTCTGATAAGAATTCTCTGCCGTTTTTTTGCTATTTATCTCTTTTTTTTCTTAAGGGATTAATTATCAGGTAATTGTATTTTCAGGCTTTACCTTTCAAGCTTCGGATTAATATGGGGTTTCTTAATATTGCCGGAAAAAGCCTATTCTTGTAGTCGCCAGTCAATATAACATTATATGGAAGCCGATCATCAGTTCCGCGAGGATCTTTCAGCAGCCTTAGATATCGTTCTGCCGCCAACCGTTTCGGAAGAGGAAATTATACGGGTATTAGGCTACCGGATAGGGCAATTGCTGGCTGGGCAGCCTGATCAGTTATTTTCGATGTTATACCGGCTGGATATCTCCGAACGGAAAATAAAAGCAGCTATGGAGCTGGGTCAGGATGTGGCCAAAAAAATTGCCGTTCTGGTATATGAACGGCAGATGGAAAAAATGCTTTCCCGTAAGCAACACCGAGCTCAACCTCCAGATGAGGATCTGGCCTGGTAAACATAGCCGGACTAGCGGTCCAGATCTTTTTTTATCTTTTCTATTGTAGCCAGATCATATACCTTGGTACCGTAATTGCAGGTGTCTTTTACACCTGTATGTGTATATTTCACTTTTACCTTCATGCCATTGTGAAAGTAGGCTGAAGGTAAGTTGTTGGGTTGAATCAGCGCACTGTCTTCCAGCCGCAGCAGATAGCCGCAACCTTCATAAGTAATGTCTCCTGTATCAACCACTGTGGCTTTTACCATTTTTCTGTCACTGTTACAAGCTGTGGCAAATAGTAATAATCCGCATGCTGTAACCAATAAACCTTTTTTCATTCTCTGTCTTTTGTACGATTAAGCTCGTGGCCTTATTATTGTATCGTCCGGATAGTGCGGCGATAAGCCATTGAACGGATAAAAATATACAATCCGGGCAGAAATGTCAAAAAATTATTCGGTAAACTTATAGCCGACACCTCTTACAGAATGAAAATGTTTGGGTTGGCGGGTATCCTTTTCAAAATACTTGCGGAAATTCAGAATAAAATTGTCAATCGTCCGGGTAGTGGGGTAGACATTATAGCCCCATACCACCTGCAGTATATGCTCTCTGGAAACCACCTCGTTTTTGTGCTCAATAAGCAGCTTGAGCAAGGCTATCTCCTTTTTGCTGAGCTCTATTACGCGGCCTTCTTTGTCTCGTCCCGATTGCGCCATAAAATCGATACGGCAACGGCCGAAAGAGTACACATCAGGTACCGAATTTCTTTCCTTTAATTTTTTATTCTTGATCACCAGTTTTTCGACCCTTAGCAACATTTCTTCTAAATTAAAGGGTTTGGTCAGGTAATCATCCCCCCCCTTCTTTAACCCCTCGATCCTGTCGGCACTGCTGTTACGGGCAGAAAGAAACAAAATAGGTACTTCGTTATTCTGCATGCGGATGTTTTCGCATACGGTAAGACCGTCCATCTCCGGTAGCATGATATCCAGGATGATCAGGTCGAAATACTCATTTTTAACCGCTTTCAGTACAGCGGCGCCGTTGTCAACGGCCGTAACTTCATATCCTTCCAGTTCCAGGTTCAATTTAATCGCTTCCCTCAGACTTTCTTCGTCTTCAACAACCAATAAGGAGCTCTTTGATTCGTTTCTGGTCATCACAATTGTGCTGGCTTTTATACCGGCACGGCAAAGGTACTAAGTAATGTACGGATAGAATCTCTTGTGCCTCAAGCTAGTGTAAGAGTATTGTCATATTTTCATCGTGGGCAAAAAGGGAGGGGTAAATGCTTGATAATTAGTTGTTTGTGGTATTAGTGTTATGTCAAAGGTTAAAAGACAAAACCCAAATCGACAACAGGTTGATGGTCAATTAACTATGGGGTATTAAGTCGAAAAAGTCGCTTGACCAGACATTTGGTACTACACACTAGGTACTACATTTTCGATATCAGGTATGCCTGCCCCTTGAGGGAGAATACGCCCAAAATGATCGTTCCGAATTAAAACAACCCGTTAATGCGGGCGTCTATTTTACTAATAATGAGGCCGAGGTCGCTATCCTGTTCGTCAAAATGAATATCGTCGCTGTCGATAACCAACAGGGGGCCATCATTGTAGCGGTCTATCCAGTTGTTATAGTGTTCATTAAGCCGCTTCAGGTAGTCCAGGCGTATGTTTTCTTCGTAATCCCTCCCTCTTTTTTGTATACGGTCTACCAGTGTGGGTATCGAGGCTTTAAGATAGATTAGTAGGTCTGGAGGGTTGATCATTTTTCTCAATGTCTGAAAAAAATGTACATAATTTTCAAAATCCCGGCGAGACATAAGTCCCATTTCATGTAGGTTAGGTGCAAATATATAGGCATCTTCATAAATTGTTCGGTCCTGTATTACCGCATGCGGACTATTCTGTATATCCAGTAGCTGGCGCAACCGGATGTTCAGGAAGTAGATTTGCAGATTAAAAGACCAGCGATGCATGTCATTATAGAAATCACTGAGGTAAGGGTTGTCTTCTGTAGCTTCAAATTGAGGGACCCATTTATAATGTTTGGCGAGCATCGCGGTTAGGGTGGTCTTCCCGGCGCCGATATTTCCGGCAACGGAAATATGTTTGATTTTTTTTTGAGGCATTAAGACGGAGTAATTTTTGGTCCGATTAGAATAAATTTATAGGGGATAAGGAATGGCTGTCAAAAATAAATGAAATTTTGTTTTCGGCCTTTCTTTTTTACCCTGTTCGCTCGCTCCCTCTCAGATAAACGGCCTGGTATAATAGACCGGTGTCTCCTTTATATCAGCTACTTTTTTCTCTTCTGCGCGAACACAACGTAATGTTGTTCGTCCTGTCCGTTACGGGAAAAGAGGAAGTTGTTTTCGGCAAGGATTTGGAAAGAATGCTGAGTCAGCATATTCCTGATATCCTTTATGGAATAATAATGAAAATACGTTCGTAAACCGCTGCTGCTGGTCAGGTACCCCGATTTTTCTCCTGCACCGGGCGCAAAACTGAGGTAAAGAACCCCTTCTCCGGAGAGGCCGCGGTAACTGTCCGCTAATAGTTTGTCGCAGTCCTTTTCAGACAGATAAGGAATACAAAAGCCACACACAAGGGCCTGGTATCTCCCGGCTCCCTCCTGACACAATTGCCTGCAATCCAATACGCGACAATCTGCTGCTGGGTTGTTTTTACGGGCTAGTTGCACCATGTTGGGCGCTATATCTGTAGCCACTATATTCAGGTCGGGCCGCTTGTTGAGTAGATAACGGGTAATATTACTGGGGCCGCAGCCCAGTTCCAGGAGCTGCGCTGCCTTGGGCAGCAATGTGCAGAGGTAATCAAAGGTGCTGTTGTAGAGTTCCAGGTGCATAAATTTTTCCTGCTAAAGGTCAGCTACCTGATTCCATGTTGCGTGCGTTTCAGCATACCGTTCCTCTTCATTTTGGGGATACATAGGTACTCAAAAATAAAACAATAAAGATTAAAATAGTATATGTGCTTTTGGGCAACTTGAGGGAAAAAGAATAAAGTAGAAGCTTTAATCCCCATAATTAATATAGACTGGTAGTCGGTTCTTTCGGACCAATATGGAGCCAGGTAATGTAGCTACTCTTTTGTGGAAGCTTTATTTCACGTTTCTTCCTTCTGTCTGAATAGGCTTTTGTTTAGGCGCGTCACCTTATCTATACTCCATATACAACTCATTGTTTACGAGCAGCCCGGAAGGGCTTCAATGTTAGGTGTGCCGGGCATGTAATACTGCTAAAGGGTGCGTAGGCAGTCCTCAAGTCCCGAAAGAGCCGTGATGGTCGGAATCTTATAGTCAAAGGCAAGGGTGTCCATCGCGAGGTGGAATCTGAAGGAAGCTGGCGACAAACATCTGTTGTGACGAACAGAAACCTGATATAAGGCTTGTTTTCCGGGTAATTTGAGCCTTGAATCAAGATGCCCGATAACCATTCGGAGGGAAAAGGAGTAAATCAGGCATAACAGATGGAAAGTAATACTACTTACCCCGGGGAGGCCTCTTCGATTTACGCTAATGCGTAGAATCTGCCAAGTAACTGTCAGATGATAGTCGTAGAGGAGTCAGCAGCGGGCATAGTACCATTAGTAATCGATGGGAAGGCCCAAATCTATTAACAGAGGTGAGCCTCGTAAATGTGTAAAGACAGAATGCAACAGAAAAAACACCATGTGAAGCAGCTGACATTATGCAGTAACACCGGTGACCTTATAGGAGGAACTGCCGACGGAATTGGCAAAGCCTGTCTAAAAGGAGTTGAACTGTCTCCTCGATTATCGAATCAGCGAAGCTTAACCCAACATCTGTTAGTCCAGGCACCGGATTACAGTAACTTACGCATGGCATACCAGCAGGTGAAAACCAACAAAGGTAGTAGCGGAGTAGATGGGATGAGTATTGAAGCGTTCCGAATATGGCTGGGTAAACACCACGAGATGTTTATTAAGAGCATTGTAGACGAGAGATACGAGGTAGAAGCTGTAAGAGAGGTAAACATACCGAAACCGACAGGGGGAACCCGAATGCTGGGTATACCCACCGTCAAAGACCGCGTAATCCAATAATTCCTCCATCAGGCACTTAGTATTTACTACGAACCCCCACTTTAGCGACCATAGCTATGGATTTCGACCAGGACGTAGTCAACCGTATAAAGAGTGGCGTGCGACACTGTAGCGAAGTGAAATTTCTTGGGTACACAATCCTGTCCGAAGGTTCCATACGTGTAGCCGATAAGACGGTATCGCGCTTCAAAGACAAAGTAAGAGAGATAACCGGAAGAAATCGGGGCTTATCCTTTGTGCGGGTAATATCAGAGCTGAACAGGATAATCATAGGATGGTGCAACTACTTTCATTTAGCCCATACCTGGCTTTCGGAGTTAAGAAATCTGGATATCTGGATAAGACGAAAGCTAAGGTGCTATCGGCTAAAACAATGTGGGAGGAAGTACGCGCTCTTTAAATTCCTGCGCAGTCTGGTATGGTCGATCATATATGCTGGAATGCCGTAATGTATGCAGGAGGATGGTGGAAGCTATCCAATAAGTTGGCAGCGAAACAGGGCATGGATGTGAAATGGTTCAACCAACAGGGGTTACACAGTCTGGTGAAACGGATGGGGGCTGTAAAAGTTAGTAGAAACCGCCGTGTACCCTCAGGCACGCACGGTGGTGTGGGGGGACAGGTAGCGAATTAATCGCTACCTTCCTACCCGATTAACCGCCGGTGCAACCGGCGGCAGATAAACAACATTCCACCCGGCCCGGCAAGGGTTGAACCACAATGCACAGTAAATATTTTTCATTGGAAAGGATTTGATAATAAATTACCTGTAGCGCATAACATTTTTTAAAAAGCTGTTCAAGCCTTTCTGCTTGTGTTTTATTGGGTCTCTTATTTCCACGGATCGCATCCGCGGTTATTGAAATTTAAGCCCTCCCGGGCTTATTAATAATACGGTTTTACTATTTTATCTTGTCCACCTAAAACTTTTTACTGCGATTAGCGATACACCCTATACAGCAGATGTTACCGTGCAGCAGCGATGGTTAGGAAGATTATCGTAGATAAAGGATGTTTTTTATGCGATCTATACGAGGAGCTTTTAATGTAATGTGGAAAAAAGGATATGTGCTCCATAAGTAGGTGAAACCCCAATTATACCTTTTAAGCCCCGCCTGTCCCGGCCACAAGCCCGGATTCTGTAATATTGCAGTAACCAATGCGTCTCTCTATGAATATTATCCGATGCGACCGTTCTTACGCCCCTCAGGTGAAGGACATTTTTAATGAATCTATTCTCAACTCCACTGCCTTATATGAGTATGAGCCTCGTACGCTACAGATGGTAGAGGCCTGGTTTGATGCCCGTGAGCAGGATAATGTTCCTGTGATTGGCCTGGTTAATGAGAAAGGTGTTTTGATGGGTTTTGGTAGTTATGGAGATTTTCGCAGCAAGCCTGCTTACCGGTACACCGTTGAGCATTCCCTTTATGTACATAAGGATTATCGCGGAAGGGGCTACGGGGCACTGTTGCTGAATAAGATTATACAGCATGCTACGGAGCAGCAATATCACTGCCTGGTAGCAGGTATCGATGCTGCTAATGAATCCAGTATACGTTTGCATCAACAACATGGCTTCATTTTTTGTGGCCGGATCCATCAGGTTGGCTATAAATTTGATCGTTGGTTGGACCTTGACTTTTACCAATTGCTTTTACCGCCATCTACTTCTTCTGTACACTAGTGTTAAATCAAAGGTGAAAAGGCAAAAACCCCAAAAGACAATAGGTTTGGCAAGCAATTAACTATGGAGTAATAAGTTGAGAAAGTACGCTTGACTCAACACTAGATGCAGGGACAGTAGTAAAAGACGCGGATCTGTTGTTGTCCTGAATAAACCATTATTTCTGTTATGTTTCCAATTCTGCTTGATCTGTTTAGACGTTTAACAACACTTCTGCCCTGTTGCTGAAATAGTCCGGCTGGTAGATGGGGAATTGCCGGATATGCCATCACTCTGGATAGGTAAAGGTTTAAAAGGTGATTAGCAATATCCTGGTATATAAAACCTGTGCCAGGTATATCGCCAGATTGTTTTGATTAAGCTTTGGTCCCGTTCTTCTCTTATATCGACAATATGGACTTCATGGTATACGAAAACTATGTTCCTGTACTTAGAAGACTCCCCGGCTATTGAGCCCCTGGGCTTCTGAGGGGGAATAGCGCATTGCAGAATCTTGACGGCGTCCATTACGAGTGTTTACACTCTATTATACCATTTTGAACAAATTTATCTTTACGGGAATATGTAAATGCTGAAGCCGCAGAAACAGCAGGCTGCAAGCAATTTTTTAACCAAACTATTTAAGCTATGAACAATTTCTTACGAAATGTGGCCTTTTTGGCCCTTGTGTTGTGTATTGCTTATGTACCGCTGCAAGCACAATCTATCCACCTGGAATGGGCAAAAAATGCGTCGGGGTTGAGTAATTATCAGAATACTACGGCAACAGTTGCCGATAAGGACGGTAATGTTTACCTGAGCGGCTTTTTTCAAAAGCCCCTGTATTTTGGTCGGGATTCCCTGCTCAGCGCTATTGGTTATATGGATGCCTTTGTGTTAAAGGTCGACCCTTCAGGAAAGGTTGTCTGGACCAGGCAAATAGGTTACCCGCGGTCCAATTGCCAGGCGCTTGACGTTAAGGTCGACGCGTCAGGTCAGGTGTACCTTAGTGGTATGTTTACGGCGACTATGGATTTTAATCCCGGCGGCAGCGGTACAGATACATTGATATCTGTTGGTAATTGGGATGCTTTTGTATGTAAATTTGATGCTTCGGGTAAATATATATGGTCCCGCAAATTTGGAGGCGCCGGTTACAATATTGCAGACTACCTCGCTATTGATGCCAAGAACAATGTTTGGGTATCGGGGTTTTTCCAGGACCTTATAGAGCTGAATCCAGGAGCAGGTACCGATACGGTACGGGCTATGGGGGGGACGTCATATGACCGTTTTGTGTGCAAACTGGATTCTGCCGGTATCTATCAATGGGGATTGCATTACCAGAGAGGATCGAATATAGGCAATATTGAAGGCCTCGCCCTGGATCCTGCAGGTAATGGTTATATAGTCGGCTCTTTTTTCCAGACGATGGAGTTTCCAGCCCGGCACGGAATACCTATGCTCACCTCGTCCTCACCGTATGATATGTACCTGGTAAAAATAGAGGCCAACGGCCGTATAGCCTGGGCTAACAGATTCGGCGGCGGCGGTGATGGCGATTTTGGTTATGATATCGTGGCTGACGAGGCTTATAACCTGTACATTGTGGGTAACTTTAACCGTACGGCCGATCTGGATCCGGGGCCCGGTACGCAAAATTTCACTTGCAACGGGGGCTCCTATTATTACGATATTTTTGTGCTGAAGGTAGACACGGGCGGTAATTATATCTGGGCCAAAACCTTTGGCAGCCGAAGTCACGATAATGGGCTGGCTGTAGCGGTAGACAAGGCGGGTAATGTATATGCAACAGGCAGTTTCCAGGATACTGTCAACTTTGTTACCGGTTCTTCTCGTCCGGAAGATAATATTATTGCGCATGGAGGCTACGATATTTTTGTCGTGAAATACGATGCAGCAGGCAACTATGTATGGTCAACATCCATGGGCGCCGCCGGTACGAAGCCGATTGGCGGCACGGGACCTAACCGTGGCGATGATATTGCGGTAGATCACGCTGGTAATGTTTTTGTTGCCGGGGTATTTAAGGATATTGTGGATTTTGATCCTGGGGCCAATAAAATTGAATTGGATGCGTTGAATGGCGCACTCTTCCTGTTGAAATTAGGATGTAGCGATACCAGTTCTTCCTTGCAGGATGCTAGCAGCTGTTCCGAGTACATATTCAACGGCGAAGTATATTCATCCAGTGGTACTTATACCCAGACATTCTCCAATGCTGCAGGCTGTGACAGTACCGTATACCTCAGCGTTTCTATAATACCGCTTGAAGCGCCGGTGATTACGATCAACGGATTTACGCTGGGAGCCGGTACGGGTTATTCCAGTTATCAATGGCTGTTGAACGGTAAAATAATACCCGGAGCCAACAAGGATAAGCACCTGGTTATCTCCAATGGAAGCTACCAGGTGATCGTCACTAATGAAAATGGTTGCATCGATACATCGGATGTTTACCAGGTTACAAATTATCGTGATGCCAGCATTAACACCGTTTCTAACCTGGCAGAACAGATAAGGGCATTTCCTAACCCGGCAATAGATGTCGTATTTGTTAATGCCCCCGTTACCGTCAATATTGTCGTATGCAGCATAGATGGTAAACAATTGTTGCAGGCTGGTAATGCTGATCGTATCTCTCTCTCCGATCTGGCACAAGGGTTATATCTTCTGAAAATAAGTGACAGGAGCGGACGTGTCCTGAAGGTGGAAAAACTAATTAAAGAATAAGATAAGCTAACCATAACCTGATTTCAGAACCGGGAAAGAAGGTGTACAGAATGCACAGCTGCTTAGCATATGTTCTGTACACCTTCTTCTTTACCTTTAAAAAGTAATAGATAAAACACAGACTTCCTGAAACTTTGCATCATCCTGCCACACCTTTCTCTTCAATAACGTCAGCTCTGATGCGGTGTAAGCAAGCACTTTAGCACTACCTTTAGTATTCGGCATTGAAAGAAATGGGCCTGGCAGGAATTGTTCTTATTTTTTTGCAGACGTATGGGCAATAAAAGGCCGCTAATGCAACCGTAGCATTAGCGGCTTTTTTACTCCGGTCTTAGTAACTGAGACGGTTTATTTTTTCTATATGCAGTAATTTACCCTCCCTGTTGTTGATGTAAAAGAGGTACATTCCTGCGGGCAAATCGCTGACCTGTACGGGGGCGGACGCAGGTTGCTGCCATAAAGTGCGACCGTCCATACTCTTGAGGCTGAGCAGGGCGCCTGCTGGCGCTTCGATGTGTACTGTATGTAACGCCGGGTTAGGATAGATACTGATGCCGTTGCGGCTATGCTCTGTTATTCCGGCTGACCGGACGCTGAAGCAATCGGAAGTGTCGCTGCAATCGTTTTTAGTGACAACTACCGCGAAGTTACCATCAATGTTTGGAGCGAATTGCTGTTGATTGGCTCCGATGATAGGTTCATTACCTTTATCGCAGTTAATCCATTGATAGTTGGCCGCTGTTTCAATGGCAGTCAGCTTCCTGTCCTCCTGGCGCACTTCTGCAGATACCTTGTTGATAGTCAGGTCAAGGACGAATATACTGTCGCAGCCGGCGGCATTAGCCAGGTTCTGTGTATAGTGGCCGCTTTCCTTGTAAACAATATCATTGAGTGTGAAACTGTCGCATGCCGTGCGGGTCAGATAAGTGGTAGCGCTTGTATCGTGCACTGTTATCATAACGGCGGCCGTATCGTTACAGCCGTTCGATGTGCCGATCACCGTATAGGTATTAGTCTTTCCCGGAAAGAAGGCGATACCGTCTTTGACCTCATTATCCCAGTTATAGCTATCGGCGCCTGCGCCGTTTAGCGTTACCTGCTCATTGGCGCATACCGTGTCCTTTGTGACACCAATAGTTACAGCCGGATAAGCATGTACATTCACCTTAATTTCGGCTGTAGCGCTGCAATCTCCGGTATATCCTGTTACCGTATAGGTTTCTGTGCTTTTTGGGGTAAAGGCTTTTCCATCTTCTACCTGCTTGTCCCAGGTATAGGTGGTGGCGCCGCTACCGTTCAAGGTTACTTGCTGCCCGGCGCAGACGTCCGTAGCTGAAGCTATTGCCTTTACTATGGGTATACCCGTCACCTGTATGTCTGTTCCGTTATCAGGGCCGTTTTGGACTGGCGCACTGCTTGCTACCCTTATCCGGTAACCTTTTCCCAGGCTGACAGTTGTGGGTATTGTAGCTGTTATACTGCCGCTCGCAGTGCCGGATAGGCTGCCGATGTTAGTTGGATTCGCAAAACTGCCATTAGCATCGCTGAGCTGAGCGGTGAAGGTATTGCCGCTGTTGAAAGAGCCGGTACCTATGTTAAAGTCGACCTGGAGTTTCGTACCGGCGCAATAATGAGGTTGGGGGTCAAGTTTTATGATCACCAGGGCCGGAAGATAGGCGAACAGGCGGGCTATAGCAATCTTTGCCGTATCGTTATATGTTTCGAACGAGCCACCGGATAATACCTTGCCGTTCGCCTGTAAGGCCAGCTTATTCACTTTAGCCTTCGCCAGCAGGAAGCCGGTACCCGGCACAAAGCTATTGTCTAATGTTCCATTGGGAGATAGGCGGGCTATATTGTTATAGTCTTTACCATCGGCCTTTATAAAGGCTCCTCCGGCCAGTATTTTGCCGTCTGGCTGAAGCACTATTGATAATACTTCGCCGGCGTCTTCTTCGTTAAAGGCGTTGAGTGCCTGAAAGCCTTTTCCGGGCTGGAAAGCCCCGTCGATACTGCCATCTGCATTTAAACGGGTAATACCATTCATCGCGGTGGTATTTACTTTATTGAAATAGCCGCCTATAAGAATCTTGCCGTCTGGCTGCTGGAGAATAGCGCCGACCCGGGCATGGCTGAATCCGTTATCCAGGCCGGCACCGGTATTAAAGCTGCCATCATAACGTCCGTCAGACTGTATACGCACAATGGATTTAACAGACTGCCCGTCATACGTAAGAAATTGTCCGCCAGCCAGTATCTTGCCGTCCGTTTGCATGGTAATCGCGGAAACCTGTCCCTTAATAATGCCCGTATTAATGAAGCCGGCTCCGGGCTGGAAACTGGCATCGAGTTTGCCGTTCGCCTCTAGCCGGGCAATGGCGGAACGGTTGGAGTCATTAAATGTTATAAAATTGCCTCCGGCCAGTATTTTGCCGTCCGGTTGCAGGTAAAGCGACATGACAGACCCCGAATTGCGAAAATCATTAAATCCTTTCCCGGGATCAAAGCTCTTGTCAGGCGAACCGTCGCTATTGAGACGCACGATGCATTTGTAAGGCTGACCATCATATTGTGTAAATAGTCCGCCGGCAATGATCTTGCCATCAGGTTGCACTACCAAGGCGTTCACCACGCCGCTGCTGCTGCCATTAAGAAAACCTGCCCCCGGTTTAAATGTCGAGTCCAGGCTACCATCTGGGTATAGTCGGGCGATACCCTGCCTGTCACTTCCGTTGTATGTCAGGAACTGGCCGGCTGCCAGTATCTTGCCGTCCGGTTGTATTACCATTGTGTTGACATCGCCCGAACCGAACATTGCCTGGAAGCCCGTTTTTGCATCAAATGACAAGTCCAGTGCGCCATCCTGTGCTTGTGCCTGCCAGATACCCGCAAGGAGGAAGAGACCGGTCAGGCTCTTTTTAAAAGTACTATTCATATTCATGTATGTGTTTTTGTGTTTGAAGATATAGGTCTGATTACCGGTAGTCATGTTAGCGTAACAGTATCAAGTCGCCTTTTTGCTGATATATTTTCTTTTGCGTGCCACCGGTAAAAATGATCTGGTAGAAATAGGTGCCGGCATCGGCGAAAGAGTTGTTTTGCCTGCCATCCCATCCTTCACCAGGCTGACTACTGTGAAACAGGCGCTGCCCGTAGCGGTTAAAAATGCTGAAACTATATGCCGATACCGGGCAGCCGGCTTCCAGTACCGGCTGAAAAATGTCGTTAAGGCCATCCTGGTTGGGTGAAAAAGCATTAGGCATATGAAAGACACAATCGCATAGTACTTCGGTTATGGTTATACTATCCGTGTTAATACATAGAGGGTCGCGCACTACAACGTAATAGGTTCCGGGCTTTTCTGCATGGTAGACGGGCTCACTGCTGCCATCCTGCCACCCTACCTCTGCACCCGGTGGTACATTCGCCTGCAGGGCAATACGGTAGGGAGTATGTTTGCACACCAGGGTGTCGTTGCCCAGATCTTGCCGGAAATTATTGATAATCACTTGGATGCTGTCACTGTATAGGCAGCCTTCTTTTCGTACATGGATACTGTATGTTCCGGTCTCTGAAATGGTATACTGTTCGCTATGGCTGCCGTCTTGCCAGTAAAAAGTGGTGCCCGGTAGTGTGGGCGCCAGCAGGGTTATAGATGAGGATATACATAGCACAGTATCCTTGCCCAATAGATTGGCAGGCATGTCGGGAAGTGCAACGTGAAAAGTATCCACCCAGGCGGCACATTCGCCATAGGATTTTACCCAGTAAATTCCTTCCTGCGTTATTTTAAGGCTGGCGGTAGTATCGCCGGTACTCCAGATGTAATTGTCTTTTGCGAACTGCCCCTGTAGAACCAGGAAGGAGTCTGGGCAGAGAGAACGTTGGTTTACCGTTTTTTGACTGTTGGCGGTCACATCAAATACACATATATCATCGAAATAATAATAACCATAAAGATGGCCGCTGCCCGTGCCACCACCTACTACTTTGCTTCTCAGGTCACTATGAGAAGAGAAATTGCCCAGGATCAAGGCTTTTTCGTTGCCGGAAGCGATCATGGTTCCCCGGATTCTGGTCCAGTTGCTGGTATCGCTGAGCCAATTACCGGGAGGACTGCTGATTTGAGGGCGAAGATCGTCAAGAGGATCGCCAAAATTAGTACTTCTTGCCAGCGCCATATCGCTGAAATACGCAGCAATCTGGTCCGATGCATAATACGACTTGTCAGAAAGGCTGACCCAAAAACTCAGTAAATATTCATGATCCCTGACCAGCGGCGATTCTAAAATACTTTGCAGGTACTCACGATAACTATTGACGATATAGGCGCCGGCATAGGCGTCGCCCGTCCGCGCTACCTGGTATCCCATACCGTTGGCCGGTACACCAACCGACCGTACACCACAAGTATTAAAATAATCGGCCGTGCCAGTGGTGGGCACATACCAGTCTTTTGCCGACGACGTGCCTGGTGGCATTTGCAGGGTGCTGACCCCGGCCGGGCAATGGTTGTAGGCTTCAAAAGAAGCATTAGGCACTAGGTTCTGGCTATGCGATAGCGAAAAGCAAAAACTGAAAAGCCATAAAAAAAGCGTGTACTTTTTCTCCATAATCTGTGCCGATGGTCTTTTGATATGATCCTGGTTACACTCCTGGTGCAAATGCATGAACAGATATCTTCCTGCAATGTAAAAGCCTATACAAAACAAGAAGTACTTTGTGCAAAAAACAAAACTTATTTATATAGAAAGTGTGGTCTTTAGCCGGTCATATTTTACCTTTAATATACAAAATCCGACAAGATGTTTTACCGGGGCAAACAGGATCTCGTTCAGCTGATATCCTCATTATCTGTAGCGGAAAAGCGTTATTTTTCCTTATGGAGCAAAGCATTAACTACCAAAAAAGAATCGGCCAACTATGTGCAGCTTTTTCAGTCCATTACATCGGGTAAAAGTGTGCTTTCTGATACACAGTTGAATAAAGCGGCACAAACCCGAACCAACGCCGTTAAGCGGTTATATGGCAACATTATGAAAAGTCTGCTGATGTTCCATCAGGATAGTTCTGTGGACATCAGTATACAGGGCATGTTAAGCCAGGTAGAAATATTGTACCGGCTGGTTTTACCGGAACAAAGCCGGACCTTATTGTTAAAAGCCCATAAGCTGGCCATAGCGCACGAAAAGTTCGGATTATTGTTGCAGATACTGCAGTGGGAACGTCGTATTAACGTCGTTGTAGATAAGCCGCAGCGTCCGGTAGAGGCTATAGCGGAAGAAGAGCTGGCTGTTTTACAAAAACTGGGACAAATAACCCACCTGGAAAATCTGTACAGTAAGGCGCGGCAATTGAAAAAACAACATGGGTACATAGACGACGAACGTAAGAAAGAAGTGGAGCAGAGTACGGTTAAAGCACCCACTATGCCTTCCCTGGTCGATTGTGATTCTCACCGGGCACGCTATTATCATCATTTTATTCACGCGGTATATTACACCATGATCTATCAGCATAAACAGGCCTATGCCTATTCCCGCAAGCTGTTGGCTTCTCCTATCCAGTTTCTGCTACCCAATGACTACCTTGACGGTATACTGGATCATGTAACCTCCTGTCTTTGCCTGGGGTATTTTGAGGAGGCCCTTTATGCCCTGGAATTGGCGGATCGTTATATTGCGGAGCATAAGCTAGACCAACCGGGCGCCTTAAAGATATTAATGTTCTATTACAAGATCTGTGCCCATCTTATCATTTTCAATTACATGGGAAATGAGGAAGCTTTACGGGATGCAGTTGCTGAAGCAGAGCAGCAACTGGAGACCGCCGGGCGGAAATTATCAGGCGAAATGAAGCAAGTTATATTGGGCAATTTACGGAATGCCTATGTGGGACTGGGAAAGATGGACAAGGCCAACCGTATTATGGATTTTC